>NJDF01000033.1 GCA_002254895.1 Thermoprotei archaeon ex4572_64 | reverse complement strand
TGTTAAGTATGAGAAAGAAGTCACATCACCTCTACAAAACATTACCACACCCAAACCATCAGCTACAATATCAAATCAATCATCAACTCTCATCAGGAGGTTTGGAGAATTATTGAAGTATAGCTTAATAGTGAAGATTATCAGTCAAGATAAGTTGCAGATACAGTATTACGATCCTAGAGAGAGTGAGTGGAGAATAATTGAAAGAGAGGGAGAAAATCTCATCACAACTTTCAAGAACATTATTGAAAATCTTGAAAGTTATGGATTAATCTTTGGTGAAAAGAATAGCAATGTAGTTGTAGTATTTTTTGAAGATCTATGGTGCCCTTTTTGTTCACATGAGGCAAAACTTGAACATGACTTAATTGAGAAAGTTGCTTAGCCATAAAGTTGCTCGTTTCTTGAAAATGAGAGATAAATATACAAAGGAAATCAGTCAGTGGCAACAGTTAAAAGTTCCCTAAAACAGTTAATTAAATTCTTGACTTCTCAATAAGTTTCACAAACTTATCAAATATCCATGAAGTATCTAAAGGACCTGGAGAAGCTTCTGGGTGAAACTGAACGGTAATTATCGGTTTATACTTATGTTCAAGTCCTTCAACGGTTTTATCATCAATATTTACAAACCATAACTTGAACTCTCTCTTTACAGTATCATAATCTACGGCAAATCCGTGATTTTGAGTAGTTACGTAGCATCTACCTGTGAATAAGTCCTTCACAGGTTTATTTGAACCTCTATGACCATACCTCAACTTGAAGGTCTTTCCATCATGTGCAAGTGCTGTCAATTGATGTCCAAGACATATACCAAGTATTGGCACATTATATTCAGTAAGAATTTTCACGGTATTTATGATGTTAGTTAGTATTGCTGGATTTCCAGGACCATTACTAATAACGACACCAACAGCATCTTCAATAAGTCTTTCAGGTTTTGTATTGGGTGGATATCTAGTCACTTTAAAATCTCTCATCAATAATTCTCTCACAATACCATACTTAACACCACAGTCAAGAATGCTAACAACCCTTCTTCCATCACCATGAGTAATGGGTTCTTTAGGTGATACATAATCAATGAATGATATATCGTCATATCTTGGTGCTGATTTCAATCTTGCATAAAGCTCATCAGCGTTTGGCTCCTCTTCACTAGGATCATATACGTGTAGAATACCCATCATAACACCACGTTCACGAAGTTTTTTAACGAGAGCTCAGATTCAAAGTGTAGTGGTATATCTTTAAAACTTAAAGTTCTAGAAGCTACACCATAATTACCAATTAATGGATGAGTAATGACTAGTATTTGACCTGCATAACTAGGATCGGTAAGCGTTTCCGGATAACCAACCATAGATGTTGTAAAGACAACTTCACCAATAATAGTCTTCTTAGCACCAAAACCACAACCACGATATGTAGAACCATCTTCAAGAATAAGTACTGCCTCTAAACCATATTTGCAAGTGCCAATTCTAAAGTACATTACGTGAAAGGGTGGTGTCTGTATTAATAAGTTTATTCCTAACTTGGAACTCTCCTATCACCAGGACCGAAATGTCCAATCCTTGTCTGGACAATGACATTTCTTAATCCCTGATCTTCAAGAAGCTTTTTAACTCTTAACATTTCCTGAACACTCGGTCTCTCAATATTTCTCCTTCTAAATGCTGGAAAGTAATCAAGCACCGTTACCTGAATATTAGGATCTATAGATACGATTCTTCTACCTACCTCAGCAATTTCATCAAGACTAACCAACGCATTATTATACACTACACCAATGCCTAGAAACACTTTACCTGAGTAATTCTCATACAAGTACTCAATGGCTTTCCAGCTAGTTTCTAAATACTTAACAGCTAGTTCTCTATCATTAAGACCTGTAATTCTCATGTACGTATCAGGATGTAGACATTTAGGTTCTACTCCAAAATCATTACATCCAGCTTCTACAAGTTCATCAATGTAGTCTGGTTTCAATATTGTTCCATTACTATCTAGATGTTTTCTAACTTTCTCAGAAACATACTTCTTGAGCCACTTAAAGAACTCTACAAGCCACCTCCTATTAATTGTTGGTTCACCACCACTAATAGCTACACCTTTAGTATTGTAGTCTCTTTGACATAAAGCTAAGAGAGCAGCTGCTTCTTTAGCTGTTAGTGCTGTTGATGAGTTATCATAAGTTACTGAATAATTCTGACATTGTGGACATCTTAAATTACAACCAGCAACCCATATAGCACACTCTACATAATGAACATAGTCAACTTCCCACCATGGAGTACCTTTACCACCAACAAGATGTGGTTCAGGTCCATGAATAATTCTTAAAGGTTCAAACTTATCAAAATCTGTACATATCTTCATACCATCCCTTACAGGTGTTATACATGCTCTCTCAACAGAACCATCAATAATTAGAGCGCATGACCAACAACCACCAACTCTACATGCAAGACTTGGTTCTCTACTTCCAAGCTCCTTAAACTTATAACCAATAAGTTCTAAAGCTTTAGCTACAGTTATATTTTCAGGAACTTCAAATTCAATACTATCAACATATATTCTAATCCTTCTCCTATCTTCAATTACTTCAACTACTTTTCTAGCCTCATAAGGACAAGCCCACACGCATGCTAAACATCCAATACAGTTATTAGGGCTTGGACAATTAAATAGGTATTGACAGAACTTACAATCTCTACATTTCTTCTCATCAATGACTACTCGATGAAACTTCATAATGATTAACTACTCTTTAAGTATCTCTCAATATCCACTTTCACATACTTTGTAAAGGCTTGTATTGGTATGTATACAAATCTTGAACTAACTTTCCATAAATTCCAAACCTTACCACCAATGTTTATCTTAAAACCACAGAACTTACATTCATTATTATCTTTCAAATTAACTTCCAGTATATCAAATCCCATTCTCTTAATGACTATTTTTCCACATTTTGGACAGTATGTATGTTCGTATGGATGTCCAGGAACATTACCAATATAGACGTACATTAATCCTTCCTTTCTAGCAATCTCTACATGCTTCTCCAAAACTTCAATAGGAGTCCAAGGTAAGTAGTCGAGATTGTAATCTGGATGAAATCTCAAGAAATGTATTGGTGTTTCTGGTCCTAAATGATCAACAATCCATCTACACAACTTTCTAGCATATTCAAGATTGTCACCAACTCTTGGAACTACAAGATTAGTAACTTCTATGAAAATACCCTTTCTCTTCATCTCTACTAAAGAATTAAATATTGGCTCGGGGCCAGGAACTTTACAGTACTTTCTTAAAAATTTAGGTTCAGCATTACCTTTAAAGTCGACAGTAGCTGCATCTAGAAACTTTGATAATAAGTCTATCATTTCATCAGTAAAGTATCCATTTGTTACGAAGGTATTGAAAAGTCCTCTCTTTCTCGCAAGTACACCTGCATCATATGCATACTCTACGAAGATACTTGGCTCATTGTAAGTGTAAGTTAATCCTTGAGCACCATAAGATTCTGCAAATTCTACAAGCATTTCAGGACTAACTTCAAAACCTTCAAGTAATCTTCTCTGACTTATGTCAAAGTTTTGACAAAATTCACAAGCCCAAGAACAGCCATAAGTTGATAATGAGAGCACCATAGAGCCTGGATTAAAGTGATAAAGTGGTTTCTTCTCTATAGGATCAATAGCTATTGCTGATAACTTACCGTAAACGGCGAGATAGAGCTCACCGTTGAGATTCCACCTAACACCACAAAAACCATGCTTACCTTTTGGAATTTTGCATCTTCTAGCACAGGCTAAACACTCGACAACACTGTTAGGTAATTCTCTATATAGTAATGCTTTCTTCAAAACTAATCACCTAATAATTTACTTAATCAATCTTTTTTAACTTCTTTCTCTTCACTTACAAGAATTTTCTCACTATAAGTGAAGATTCTTCCAAGTAGGTGTAGTGGTATTCTTGCCTTTCTAACATCCCAAGACTTACCATAGAGATACTCTTTCCTAACATATGCTTCAAGAACTTTAGCAAGAACTAGATCAACCTCACCAACACTTATAACCTCACTAACCTTACCTTCAATATGTGCAATACATTCACTAACAATTGGCGGTTTTACTCTTCTTGAAGCTTTAAAAGTCAATTTTAGAACTTTAGACTTATCAACTTTCCAACCCGTAAGCGTTCCTGCTTTCCAAATCTCTGATAACAAGTCAATAGTTGGTACATTTAGTGTAAACTCATCAACTTCACTTAGAAGTTTTCTAGTAAAGTGTTCTCTATCTATAGCTAAAGCAATAATTTTCTCATCTTCAGATACAGGCATGGTCCAAGAAATAGCCATAACGTTAATTCTACCTTCAGAACTAACTGTAACTAAGAAGTATACAGGTCTTGGGTGAAGTATGAGGTAGAATTTTTCAGGAACTACATACTCACTCATTACTTAAAGCGTAGATGTTTAAGATTTTTATACTTTGTCAAGAAGTGCATTAATAATTACTGAGCAATACCAACTAAGATATGGTATAGAATTTAAAGAAATCCAGGGAATACCTAAATCATTAATAATCTTCTCATCACTTGCAGTTAATCCATCCTGATCACCAATAATGAAGCCAACACTGCCTATAAATCTGAACTTACTCACAGGTTCTCCTCTCTCATGTAAATAGTAAAGTTTTACACCATTACTTAAAAGTCTCTGTAAGAGATTTTGAAAGTTCTCTCTCCATATCTTCAACTTTCTACTAGCTATAAGATTCAACAGTTCATACTCACTATGTATAGGTCTTCTCAAATCTTTTCCCGAAACTTCCATCACATACTCCTCACATCCTGCAAGTAGGGCATATACTGTTACATCTCTTCTCACATCATTACGGAGATTTAAACTCTCAATTATAAAGTCGAGAATAACGTCTAATCGACCACTTGATGCTGGTGATTTAGGATTTACATTATCTATACAGGAAGTGTTTGATTTAATTATAAAGTACTTCACATCTATGTTTCAAGTTTTTGAGGTTTCTTCTTTCTTTCCTCTTCAGATCTAACCTTAATTACGCCATAGAAGATAGCACAAGATATGCATAAAGTCTTAGTTACTTGGTATCTAGGTATAATTGCTCCCTGCTTTTCAAGTTCTTTAGCTAAATCAGCAGGTACTGGTGAGTATGGCATGGTGACTCTGACAGCCTTAGATCTAGGAACCATTCTTCCACAATTATCACAATAGACGTGACTTTCAGCACCCTTATCGCCTTTACGTCTACCTCTATTCTTTCTCTTCTTAGGCATTGAATCTAAAATGATTACCGAACTTTTAAATACTTCCTCTCAATTAATTTGCATCTGCTCATTAATAGTTAATTTAAAAGTTCATCACTCAGAGTTCGTTCCCCTCATCATTATCAGTTATCGTGGAGATTCAGCATTATTTCTCAAGTATTCTCTATCTTTAAAATCTTCACTTCAAAACTTCACGTAACTTCATGATCTTTCTTCTAACCAACTCTTCTTGATAGCTTCTATTTGGATATGGTCTATGTGTTGTTGATAGAAGTAGATAATCTCTACCTAGTATTTCTATGAAATGCTTGACTGCATGAAGAAAATCATCAATGTAGACATCATTATTGAAGATTAACTCTACAGGTAATCCTGTAATCATTACTGTTTTAGTACTAGCTTTCATAAACTCATCTTTAAGAATTTTCAGTTTCTCAATCCAGTGATAGTAATCCTTAATTGTAACTTTCTTAGTTATATCTAATGGATGTAAACCTGAGTACATTCTTATCAACTTATCGATAATTGATGTTATATCTCCCCTCTTCTTAATAGTCTTACTGAACTCTTCATGCCATTTCAAGTACGCTTCAAGTACAAAGTCTTGTCCATAAATTATTCCTCTATAATCAGCTAAATCATCAGCAATTCTAAGAGCATCTATTTGCTCAAGTTCACTTAAAGACTTCGTTATCTCCAACACATACCTAGAAACCTTATTGTACATTCTACATGCTAAATCTTTCTTAACCTTAAGTAGAAGTGCATATTCAAACTTATGTGAGAAGTGCTCTAGATCAGTTTTCTTGAAACTTTCTTAAAAATTGATTTAAACAATCCTGAACAACATCATCAAGATTAGGCCAATCAACAATATCTTCCCAATACTTCTCAACTCTATCGATCCAGTCTAAAATTCTCTCATTCTCTAATCTTCTTAGAGGTCCTCCCTCAATTACGTACTTCTGCCACGCTGATACTCTAACACTAATACCTAAAGTGTCACTTAATGCATATTCTTCTTCTAAGCTATTTGCTTCTATCTGTATAGGTATTCTTGAGGAGTATCCTTTTGTAAATACTTCTTCAACAATTCTTTTAGAATTCATAACTACTTTGAGAGACCTAAATGATTAAGAATTTTTGTTACAAGAAGTTCAGCATTTCTCCTTCGAGCTTCTATAGTTTCTGAACCTACATGTGGTGTGATTATTACTCTTGAATGATTTACAAGCTCAATTTCCCAAGGTTCTTTAGGTGGTTCATGTTCAAGAACGTCAAGAGCTGCTGCTGCTACTTTTCCACTCTTTAAAGCATCAAGAAGTGCTTTAGTATCGATTACCTCTCCACGACTAGTATTTACAATAATTACACCTTTCTTCATAACTTCAAATTCTCTATAACTAATCATGTGATAGGTCTCTTTAGTTAAAGGTACATGTAGACTCACAATATCACTTTTACTTAAAAGTTCATACATGTCTTTCATAGGTTCAACACCTATTCTTCTAGCCTTCTCAGTAATGTCGATAATATCATATGCAAGTACGTGCATACCTAGAGATCTAGCTATCTCACTAACTCTAGTACCTATTCTTCCAAATCCAATAACACCTAATGTCTTACCCATAAGTTCAAAACCAACATACTTACCTTTAGGCCACTCACCACTCTTTACAAGTTTATCAAAGAGCGTTATGTATCTTGCTGCACATATCATTAAGCCTATAGTGAGTTCAGCAACAGACTCTGTAGGTCCTTCAGGCGTGTTTATGACTTCAATATTCTTGTTTTTAGCATAATTAATATCGATATTATCAAGACCTACACCAATTCTGGCAATTAACTTTAAACTTACTGCCTGATCAATCACTTCTTTCGTAACTTTAGTTCTACTTCTAACTACTAAGATGTTGTAGTTGCTTATCACTCTTAACAGCTCATCTCTAGAAATTCCTGGCTTATAATCAACATCAAGACCTGCTTTTCTAAGTTCATCAATTACAAAACTATCCACATTATCTGTAATTAACACTCTATACGTACCCATTACTTGACACTGAAGATTATGTAATCTTAACTAGATTTTAAGTTTAAAACTATATTCTCTCAATAAATACTAAGTGAAGAGTTTTTAAGCAATAAGTTACATATAGTGTTGATGTCTGAGGGGGAGAGAACCATAATTCTTAGAGGAAGAGAAAGTATTGGTGAAGAAGAGCTTGAAAGAGGTGCTGCAAGATCAGTAATTACTGAAGAAGAGGGAAGAAAAGTTCTCAAAATAAGATGGACTACAGGAAAAACATCTGCAGGAAGACTCTTTGGCAAGTATGGTAGAGAAGGAAGACCAGACTTCTTTAGATTACTCTTTGGAGCAATAACGGGAAGTTTAAGAGAAAATCTTGGCGATGACAAAGGTCTTGAAGAGTTTAACAGAATTAGAGATAGTAAGAACTTTAAAGATAGTGTACAGAAGATTTTTGATGAAATGAAGAGATGGTTCTTTGATGATGTTGTACCTAAACACAAATTAGAACCAGGAGATATCTTTGTAATAACGACAGAACTTACACTAGATTTAGAATCTGGAGAACTATTCTGGAACAAAGATAAGACCGAAGTTGTCTATTGGGTTAGAAGTGATAGAGTTTTCGAGAAATGTAAAGAGCTTGGAGTGAGTGTTGAAGTTGAAGAAGTTGAAAGAATGAGAGAAAAGATAGAGTCATTAAGTAAAGAATTAGAAAGTTTGAAAAGCAAATACGAACAGCTAGTTAAGGAGAAGAAAGATATAGAACATGAGAGAGATACTTTAAAAATTGAGGTAGATACCTTAAAATTAGAGAATGAAAGATTAAGAGGTGAGAATGAAGAGTTAAAGAGGCAAATTGAAGAATTTAAGAGAAAGCTTGAAGAGCTTAGAAGAATAATTAGCTGAATTGAAAATAGATTGGTTTATAAAGACTTAGGTCTCCCTACCACTGATGGAGAGAGAAGATAGAGTCCGAGTAACCATCAAGAAACCCGAACACGTAATTGATGAACTTAGAAAGAATATTGAAGAGAATACTAAACACATTAAGGCGAAATTCGCAATAATTTCAGGAAAGGGAGGTGTTGGTAAGAGTTTTGTATCTGTTAGTTTAGCTGTAGGTTTCGCTCTTAGAGGATATAGAGTAGGTGTTCTAGATGCTGATATTTATGGACCTACAGTAGCTAAATTACTAGGTCTTGCAGGTTCAGTAATACAGCTAGATCAAACTGTAGACAGGATTATACCAGTCATAGGTCCAGCAGGTATTAAAGTCATATCTATGGACTTTCTATTACCAAGTGAAGAAACACCAGTAATATGGAGAGGTCCACTAGTTGGTAGAGCTATCGCCGAATTTCTAGCTAAAGTTTTTTGGGGTAGTTTAGATGTACTCATTGTTGACTTACCTCCCGGCACTGGTGATGCACCACTAACTATAGCGCAGATGTTGCCCAACATTACGGGAAGTATCATAGTTACAACACCAAGTGATGTATCTGCAAGGATCGTTAAGAAAGCAATAATCTTTTCACAAAAGATGAATGTACCTACAGTAGGTATTATAGAGAACATGAGCTACTTCATATGTCCTAAATGTAATGAGAAGTACTTCATATTTGGTAGAGAGATAGGTAGAGCACTTGCTGAAGAGATGAACATACCATACCTGGGAGGTATACCTCTAGATCCCAGAATTAGTGAGTGTAATGATCTTGGAATACCATTCCTTCTAAAATACCCCGATATAGAGGCAAGTAAAGCAGTAATGAGCATTGTTGATAAGTTGAGAGAGCACTTTAAGAACATTCTAGAACAGGAGTAAGTGCATGGTGTGTACAGTTCTTAAAATCTAGCTCATTCAAGATTTAGTCAAAACTACACGAATGATTTGTAAAACTTAAGAAGACTCTACAAATCTTGATTTTCAATGAATGAGATAAA
>NJDF01000032.1:1770-6445 GCA_002254895.1 Thermoprotei archaeon ex4572_64 | reverse complement strand
GTGCCATACTGCGTTATTATCTGTATAGCTTTTCTTCTACTTAAGTTCTTACCACTATATAGATGTAGAATGTTACCATTAAGATCAAGGATTGCGAGACCAGTAACTATTCCAGGATCTACACCAACAATTACGTATCTATCTCTAATCGAAGTTTCAACTGTTCTCTCATCATAGTTAATTGCTGCATATCTTATTGTCTGTGTTGGTATGGATTCTATACTCACCTTAACATCAATACTTCTGATGGGTTTGATTAATGATCTAACTATTGCTTTACTTGCATATACTATGAAAGTTGCTGATCTTAAGGCTTCAGAATCTGATTGATAGAAAAGGTCGTAATCTATCCTATGACTATCAAGTACTCTTTTAATATCATCAACAATCTGCTTAACCCTATGTGCAATATTTCTTTCAAATCTATTCCTACTCATTCCTCCTTGACTTGTAGAGATTGATGCTTTAATAATGATTTTAGTTTCAGGTTCATACAGCTTCACAATAGAGCCAATTCCTTGACTTGCAAGTAATGTTAAGTATATAGCTGTACTTTCTGGATCTAACTTTCTCACATCAATGTTTAGTCTCTCTTTTACTAAGTTTTCTAAAGAAATTTCTTTTCCTGGCTCTATCATAGTTACCTGAATAATATTTATGGTGAAGGGTAGTTTGGCAAGTTTCTTAATAAAGTCCCTACCTATTTCTAAGATCTCTCTCACATTATCTATGGCTATGATTGATGGTCTATACCTTTTAATAAGCCTATAAAGCTCGTATGAGTTTGCAATTCCCTTATCGACAATACTTCCTGAACTATATATTGCATATGCATATAGATCTCTATTATAGATGTCAATACCCAATATACAGCTATCATGTAGCAATTCAACAATATTCACAAGCATTTAGAGGTTAAAACTATTAAATACATTACTGTACTAAGGTCACATATTCCATTTTTTGTAACGATAATCGTTAAGTAAAGCTTATAGCCTTCTTAATTCTTAAACTTCACTTACCATCTACATCTTTAATCTAGAGTCTAGGTAGAGAAAGATATATATTTTTCGAAACTAATCTCAAGTCTCATGCGTTGGCATTGGTCTGTCACTGATGATGAGATTATAAATAGGGTATTTAGACGCTATGGTGTCAAAATTACATCCGACCAGATTGTTAAGGCTAGAGGTCATGAGTACAGAATCAGTTGGAAAAAAGCGGTTGAGGTTGCTAGTTTTATAAAATACTTCACGTTAAAGCAAGCACAAGACTATCTGAAGAGAGTTATCGAGCTTAAAACACCCATACCTATTAGGAGATTCACTAGAAAACAGGCTCATCACACCACACCATGGAGAGGTTGGCCTATTGCTAAGTGGCCTATTAGAGTTTCTAGGGCTTTTCTTGAAGTTCTTGAAAATCTTGAAAACAATGCTATATATAAAGGACTTGACATCGATAGAGTTGTACTTGTACATATAGCTACACATAAAGGTATAAAGATTAGAAATTACATGCCTAGAGCATTTGGTAGAAGTACACCATGGTTTCAAGATACTGTACATATTGAGATTATTGGAGTAGAATTACCAGAGCATAATGTACCTAAACATTTAAGATTAATACCATTTAAGTAAGTCTAGAGATTCAAACAAGGCCAATTCTAGTTAGTAGATTTCTTATCCTAACTATTGCTTCCAGAGTTTGTTCTCTCTTAGTTAAATCTGTACGTGATAGTACAGGTAGTGAGATTACAATTTTCAATAATTCTCTCAAACTACTTACCGAACCTTTAAATACTATCAATAATAACTCATCATTAAGGATCCACAAGTTGAGTTTCAACTTTAAAGAGTTATGTATGGTGTCTAGATTGTTCATCACTACTTCATCAGTAACCTCTCCATACTTTACTCTGAGCTCAGGTAGGTATAAATCTATTATTAACTCCTTCCTCACACTACTACACACTTTAATTTTCGAACCTAAGTACTCCATTAATATCAATACTTCACCATTACTCATGTAATACATGGTTATGGTTTGAGGTTTACCACTGGTAAGTATTGAGTATTTTGTAAAAAAGATTGAAGCTACTGCCTTAACATACTTACCCTTAACTCTATATGCATAGACGTCATGAATACCTAACTTAGCTCCATAATTTCGCTCTAAGTCTAGAATATACTTAATGAATGAGTCTAAATTACTCACTAGTTCTGTAAATGTTTTAACTTTAAATATAAGCATTGTGAAAGTAGAAGTAGTTGTGAATAAAGACTATGCAAATTGATGAGGGCTGTCATAGCTGAGCGTTGATGAGGAATCGAGGTTCTGAACTTCATGTTCAAGATATCTCTATTGATTATCTTCTAAGGATTAGAGTATCACGATTTAATTTAATAAGACGTCGAATTAATACTTTTAGAATAAATCCTAAAGTAATGACAATCACAACACAGAGAAGCATTCCAATACCTAGAGTTAAAATTGATAGATTAATTAAGTACTTGATGTATCTTAGTGAGAAAGGTGAGGTGAACGTTAAAGAGTTGAAAGATTCTAATCTAGACTTTGGTAGAGGTAGAGGCGACATCACTAGATTCTACAAGATGATACAGATTGTAGAGATTCATGAGGATAAGGTAAGACTTACGAGAAGTGGAAAGATGTTATGTAGATACTTAAGCACAAATACATTACTTGGATATAGAGTATTTCATAGAATACTTTACAATAAGATCATACCTTATAGATTAATGATTGATCTGGTATGTAAGCATGGAAGTACAAGTGAGCACGAGCTGTACCTAATGGTTAATGAGGAGTTGAGTAAGATTTCACCATCATCCTGGATAAATAATGTCGCGTACAAGACCTTACTTGGATTAGCACTTGATCTTAAAGTTATTGAGAGAAGAGGTAAAGAAGTGCTGTGCAGTGTAACTTCAAATTATGAAGAGATCTTCAGAAAGTGTTTACTAGGTGCTAGTGTAGATATGTTGGGAAGGTATGTAATTTCAATTAGCGAATTCTTGAAGTGCGTAGAAGCTGAAGGGCTCAAGATATCTATGAAGAACATTCAAAACTTAGCAAGTATAGAACCATTAATAACACCTAAACTTTCAAGTAATAGTGTTGAGTACATAATCATTAATGACTTAGACTTATTTATTAGAGAATTATTAAAAGTACTTGAAGAGATAAGTGATAAGTTAGGTGATGATTGTGGGAACGTCTGAAAGATTGATGATGGCTTGATTATCTGACCTTCTTCAACTCCATAATCTTGTTGTAAACTATTCTTGCAAGTTCTCTTTTATGTATCTTTCCTGTCTTTTCAATTTCTCCAGTGTTCGTAATTATGTAAACATCATCATGTAGTGTTGAGAAACCTAAACCTCTACCTACATCATGAGCGATAGCTAAATCCCACGAACATTCATTTAATTTCTTCAAAGCAACATCTATAAGCTCTTCATCACTAACATTAACTTCAGCTTTAAAACCAATAATAATTGCATCTTTCTGCTTACTTCTTACAGTACATGCAATTTTTGGTGCCTTAACAAGTTCTATGCATAACTTATCAAGATCACTATGAAGTTTACCTTTTACTCTATTCTTTACAGTATAGTCTAGAGGTGCTGCTGAAAGAACAATAATGTCAAATTTCTTATTTTCAAGAACTTTCATAGTTTTTTCATACATTTCAAGTACACTTTCAACTCTAATTACCTCTATATCTTCTGGAAAGTTAATATTTACAGCTCCTGTAATTACCGTAACATCTGCACCTCTAGCTTTTGCTTCTCTAGCAAAGTAGAGACCTGTAAGACCACTACTTGGTGTTGTTATGTACTTAACATCATCTATGTACTCTCTTGTAGGTCCTGTAGTTATCAGCACATTCAACCCCTTCATATCCTTTGCACATAAAGTGTCGATTATACTTTCAACAATCTCATTATTAGGTGGTATCTTAGCCTTACCTTCCTCAATTATGGGTTCAATGATATGTACATTTTCATACCTTGTTAACTTATTGAGGTTATCCCTGAATACTGGGTTCATGTACATGGACAAATTCATTACTGGTATAATGATTAACTTTTTTCTAAAACCCATAGTAACTGAAGCTGAGAGTGTAACAACATTATCACTAATCCCTTGAGCAATCTTGCTTATGGTATTTGCTGTTGCGGGGACAATAACTAAGGCATCAGCCTTTGAACATAAATTAACATACTCTACATAGCCTGAAACTTCAGTAATGACATCATTGCCCGTAGCCCACCTCATAATTTCAGGATTTAGGAAGCTCCTAGCAGTACTGGTCATTAATGTCTTAACTTCAGCTCCATGTTTAATTAACAATCTAGCAATATCGGGTACTCTGTATATTGCTACTGAACCTGTAAGACCGAGAAGAATGAATCTACCATTAAGTAAATTACTTAACTTACCTCTAATGACCTCAATATTTTCCACAAACAACATAGTTGATACAGATTTAAAAAATCAATCTTTCATACCTTAAGACCCTTCCAACATTACTTTATTCTCTAAGGAGATATCAATGAAGATTGTGGGAAGTTCTATAGGAAATACTTTCAGAAATGTCTTCTTAATTTTCAATTCACATTACGTACCTAATCTTCGCCAATTAAGA
>NJDF01000032.1:0-1733 GCA_002254895.1 Thermoprotei archaeon ex4572_64 | reverse complement strand
GCTAGACTACGGCCGCTCTGGTTTATTAATTAATTTCCCTCTTAAAAATCTAAATACTTAGTGATGAGTAGATAGGCCTCTGAAGTGTGATGTTAGGGCTATACTCTGAAAGTTACAGTTAAGTATTTATTATCTAAAGAGGGTATTATATTTCGTGAAAGAATGTCTTCACTATATTACGATCTAATACCTACAGGTATTGAGGGTCTTGATCAAGTATTAAGTGGTGGTTTACTTAGAGGTAGAACATACTTAGTAACTGGAGAGACAGGTACAGGAAAAACTCTTTTCTCACTTTCATTTCTCATAAATGGTGCTTTAAAGTATAGTGAGCCAGGAATATATGTCTCAGTTGATGAAACTTATGAGCAGCTCGTCAATGGTGCAAGAAGATTCGGCTGGGATCTTGAAGAACTTAGAGAGAATGGTTATTTAGAGATACTCACTCCAGAGATGGATCTTGTTGAAAAAATTAGAGAAAAAGATCCAACCACAATTGCTAAGTCCTTAGTATTAACTATCAGCGAGTATGTTAAGGCTCTAGGCGCTCAAAGACTAGTTATTGATCCTATAGCACCACTTGTCACTCTTGAGAAAGATGTTCAAGTTCTTAGAGAATACATTAGAGCTCTAGTCTTAGGTATTGAACGTGTAGTTGGAACGACAACAATAATAACTACAGAGATACCTACAGGTTCAGCAGCTATCTCTAGATATGGTGTTGAAGAGTTCTTGGCTGCAGGTGTCTTTGTCATGGGTATTGCTAAGACGGTTAATGGTGACTTTAAGAGATACATGTTTATTAGAAAAATGCGTTGGCAGAACGTTCAGCCAATAATTTATGAAATAGAAATTAAGCCAGGCATAGGTATCATTATTAAAGATCAAATAAGGAACATACATACACTACACTATACATCAACATTCATGTTGTGATTCTCGTTCTTTATCACATCTTTTAATTCTCTTCTCAATATATTCACCAAAGAAGAACCACAATGCAAATATTCCAATTGAAAGTCCAATGCCAATAGATATTCCATTAACGAGAGCGCTTTTAATTTCTGAACTAAGTGCTGTTAAGTCTATAAGTAGTGAAAGAATTAGTAGAAATGCCATTAACATTACAAAACTTTTCAATTTCTCCTCAATTCTAACAAGACTTACAAGTGAAGTTAGTCCTAGAATGGCAATTAATGATAAGATGATAACGCTTACAAATCTTGCAACATAGTTAAGACCTTCACTATAAGCGGTTACAAGTTCTGGAGCCACTAAGTGTAAAATCCCTGCAATTATTACAAGAGCAATACCTAGATCTGCAAGAACGATGGTTATCCTAGTCAAAGGTATGTAAGTTCCTGTCATTCTCTTTATGAACTCTTCAATCCTACTCTTCTCTAAGACAAATTTAATGAGCATATTTACACCCTTTACTGCCAATATACCAACAAGCACTATTAAGATACATACTGCAAATTTAGGTGCTGTTTGTGCAATTTCAATACCTATTTCTCTGACAGTTCTGTATATAATGTCAGTGATATTGCTTATCTCAAAATTAATACTCATGAAGCATCTACTTGACGTAGCTATTTATAATTACTTCGCAAATAATAACTAGCTCTCAGAGATCTAGAATCAAGAACAGTGAAGAAGATCTTCTAAAATATGCATGAATAACTATAAAGAGAGCTATACAGAAGTGATAAGTCATGACTCTAGTTAAGAAA
>NJDF01000031.1 GCA_002254895.1 Thermoprotei archaeon ex4572_64 | reverse complement strand
TGTATGATAGTATCTATGATGTTCTTTGAGAATTTTAATGCATATAAATTCATTACTAAAACTACAATGCCTATACAGCATATTGTGATAAGTATTACCTTAATAAGTACTATTTCTATAAAGTAATTTCTTAATCTTAACTAAAAATAAGCATACATGCAAGATGTACATGGTAGTAGCACTATTGCTACCTTTAATTATTTCAATAACTTTCAACAACTGTATTATAGATATTAATATTAAAAGTGAAACTACATATATGAATGATTTTTTGGAGTTTCTCTCAACTTTAAAATTACTTCTAAATTCATGTTAAGTACAGTCTTAATCTATATCTTGATCTTCCTCTAAGTATTGTTATGTACATTTCTCTCTTACCTTCAAGATACTTCTTAATTAATGTAAGTTTCAATTTAGTTATAGTATCAATTTCTTCATCATCTATATGAGTAATTACATCACCGGGTTTAATACCTAAATAATATGCTGGTGTTTCTGGTATTACCTGTACTACAAGTACGCCTCTACTCGTAGGTATGTTGTAGTATTTTGTTAATGATTTACTAAGTGTAAGTCCATAAAATCCAAGTCTCGGCTTAACAATTCTTCCAATCCTATTCAATTCTTCAATGATGATTTTAGCAATATTTATAGGTATTGCAAAACCAATACCTTGAGCAGTAGCTACAATTGCTGTATTAATACCAACAACTTCACCATCAAGATTAAGAAGTGGACCGCCTGAATTTCCAGGATTAATAGATGCGTCTGTCTGTATAAGTTCTTCAATAACGGTATTACCTACTCTTATTGTTCTTCCAAGTGCTGAGATTACGCCAAGTGTCACTGTTGGTTGATCAGTCATTCCTAGTGGATAACCAATGGCAAGTACAAGCTGACCTACCTTCAACTTGTCAGAATCTCCAAGATTTACAGATTTTAATTTAGCATACTCAACTCTTAATAGTGCAATATCGAATTCTGGATCGTAATCTACAACTTCTGCTTCCACAATATCTCCTTCAGGTAGTATTGTTGTTATGGTCTCAGCTCCATGAATTACATGGTATGAAGTTACTATAAGATTATCACTAATAGCAAAACCTGTACCAAAGCCTCTGAGTGGTGATATTTCGAGAAGATCTGTAACCATGATTTTAGTAGTGATTATAGCAACAATTGATCTCTTAACATCGTCAACAATACGGATAATATTCGAGATTACTTAGAGAGGCAAATGAAGGTAGAGTTGATTTTGACATTTTTGATTTTTTAAAAACTTTTAACGAGAAGGTTAATGACTGCATGACTCTTAGTAGTTGTAGTGGTAGGATACTAGTTGCTGAAACTGAAAGATTAAGCTTCTCTAAAGGTAAGGGTATGTTTAAAGTCTTAGCTAAATGGCATAGACCCATAACTCTCAGTGAATTATTGAGAGTAATTAACAGTAGGTACAGTAATGTTTGGATTATCGTTACTGGAGGAATAATACACTTCTCGTGCAGATTTATGGATAAGGCATTAGAAATACTAGATATAGCTCAAAAGACAGGATTTAAACACAGTGGCATCATCTCTATTAGGGATGATGAGGTAATTATTGAAGTTCAAGGTGAAGAAAAGTTAAGTATACCTGTAATTATTAATAGGAGATGGATTCTCGATAAGAACTCTTTAAGTGAAGTGATAGACATTATCAATGAAACCTTAATTCTTGCAAAAATTAGACTCACAAACTTAGTAAAGTTAATAGAGATAAAGTTGATGAAGAGAAGTGACGTTAAATTCAATAATAGAAAGTCATTTAAGGGAAGAACGTACAGAGAATTTAAAGAGCTTTTAAGAAAAGTAAAATTAGCTGATTAATCTAAATACACTCTTTAAGTATTGCATTAATGTGAAGTTTAGAGTGAGAATCTACAAAATAGTTAATGATGAAGTTAAAGAATTGAGGAAGCAGAGAGATATTGATAAGTTTATTAGTAAACTACTGAGTAATGAAGATGTCACAAATTATCTAGTTGAAGTTAGGATTGAGAGTGAGAAGTAATTTCTCCAGATCTACACTTCAACTCTACAACCATATCTTGAACATAATTCTTTGGTGAAATTTATAAGTTCCTTCTCTACATCACTTGGTAGTTCATGAATTTCACATCTCTTTAAGAGTTCTTGAAATTTAACTTTACTTCTCTTTAAAATATCTAGACTACCCCTTTTACTCCATGTTGTTCTGTCCATTCTATCTATAATTTCAGGTAGATAATGTTCAATTCTACACCACTTAATAGTGTGTTTTTGTGCTAAGAAGTGACCTCCCGAGCCTACACGTTTAATGATATCTATAGCTAAGGTCTCTTCATTTATTTCAAATCCTCTAGCTAGTCTATAAGCAATACCGCATGCCTCATTGTCAATTATCAATTTTTCAAAACTAAAAACATTCTCAAATTCTAGCATTCCAGGTCCCGAACATATATTTACACCCTTTAGTGATGCTAGAAGAGCTGTCATTAAGGTTTCAAGACCTGCTTGATAGTCTATCATTTTTGAATCTGAAAGACCAACATAGGCGTGTGTTGGTAATTTAAAGTACTTAGCAATATCTACGTAGGCAAGTGTTAATAATGTTGCTTCAGGCGCCGTTATCGCTGTAGTTCCATATCTAACATCAAAAAGACTTGGAGAACCACCATAAATTACAGGTACACCTCTCTTCACGCATTGAGCAATTGTTATTCCTGAGAGGACTTCTGCATGATGAATAATTAAAGAGCCTGCAATGGTTGCTGGTCCTGTAGCATTAATTTGTGGCATTGAGATAATCTCTATGGGTACTTCGTGAAGAGCTAGGTCTACAATGTTCTGTGAAGCTATGTAACTCCACTTTAAAGGTGGTGATGGACAAACGTCAAATATGGCACATGGTTTTTTAGAAACATCCGTAACAATACTTAGCATTTTCACCATGTCGTAGACTCCATCAACTGTAAAAGCACCTGTAACTATGGGTTTACTGGAATACTTAAGTAATGGGTAAAGTCTAACTCTATCACGAATGTGTATAGGAACATCATGAGGTATTAGTGCAGTACTTAAAGCTTTAATATTTTCTAGAGAATTTACAAGAAGAGCAAGAGTCTTCAAGTCTTTTAAGATAGGTTCTCTAAGCTTATCATCTTCAGGATCAAGAATTTTACTAGCTGCTGAGCCAGGGTTGAAGTATGAATTATCATCACTTAACCTCATGTATGGTTTGCCATCTCTATCGTGAATAATAACTTCTCTAGGTACGTAATTTAGACATTTCTCAACTAGATCTTTAGGAATCTTTACTAAATTCTTTTCAACTCTACAATCCTCTCTTTTTAAAATTTCAACCACACTGTTATTAAGGACTTCAACACCCACATTTTCAAGAATGTGAAGTGCTTCCTCATGAATTAACTTAATCTCCTCAATACTTAGAAATTGAATTCTAGGTTTAGGCATTATTTGCACCAGGATTATTTAGAATTCTACCAACTATTTGAATTTCTCAAGATTGGAGATGTATTTTTGTAAGTAATGCTGGAGATGTGCTAATTTTTCTCAATGAGTTCTGAAATTTTTCTAACTGCTTCAAAAGCATCTCTCGCATATGCATCTGCATCTATCTCTCTAGCCCAGTCCTCAGTTACAGGTGCTCCTCCCACAATAATCTTTACCTCACCTCTTAATCCTCTTCTTTTAAGTTCTTCAATTACTTTTCTCTGATTAATCATGGTTGTAGTCATAAGTGCACTCATACCTAAGACATCTGGCTTATACTCCTTAATAGCTTGTATGAACTTTTCACAAGGCACATCAACACCTAGATCAATGACTTCAAAACCTGCAATTCTAAGCATAGTAATTACTAAGTTTTTTCCAAGACTGTGAATATCACCTTCAACAGTGCCAATAACAATTCTACCCTTACCTCTCGTCTCTACTTTCCATAGCTTCAATTGCCTTCCTAAGAATATCTTCACCAGATACATGTTTGATCAACTTTTCAAGAGAGTTATATGTGCAATTTTCATCAAGATTAACTATGCAGTCTTTAAATTGCTCTAAGTCGTTAAGCATAGTTAGTTAAAGCTATGAATACTTAAATGCATTATTCAGAGAAGTTAACATGATTTACAGATTTTCTGTAATTCACACTTTTTACACGCACCTCTACTACAGTACATTCTGTCATATACGTAACTCACAGTCTGAATCCACGAGCTCAAATTACTGAGATGTTTATAACTGAGACCTGTAAGACATGTATGACTTTTTGGACAGTCTTCACATGTAAACTTTAAGCAATATTTCTTATCGGGAAGTGTTGAGTATTTAAAGAGACCAATTCTCTTACTGAATCTCACATAATGTTTATCACTTGGAGCAATGAAGGTACTCTTTCCTGTAAAGAGTAAGTACGCATCTACAACTTTAGGACCTACAAATTTTAGTTTAAGTAATTGTTTTCTGAGATTCCATATGTCTTTATCCTCCTTAACGTTAAAGTATTGATCTATGATTTCTACAAGCTGTTTTAATTGATAACTTTTACCTACATACTCAATGTTGATCTTTTTAAGCTCCTTAACATCTTCATTACATAGTTGAAGAATTTTCTGTACCCATCTAATAACATTTGTATTATCTCTAAGACTTGAAGTTACGTTGATGATGAATTTCTCAGGTTCATACCAAATACCTAGAAACTTACTAATAACTTCACTATTATTACAACCTTCAATCTCTAAAACATCGCCGATCTGCTTAACGATAAGGCCTTTAAAATATCCATAACTTTTAATCCAATAATAATTACTTACTTTTTTAAACATTGTAATGATGAAGCTTGGATAGAACGTTAATTCTAGATCGTAACTAGTAATGTATATCTTCATAAGTTTTTATCTTCTCACTTCTTTTCTCCACGCTTAATGATAGTGTATTTCAGACTTAATAACTCATCCACAAGATCTGAGTTAAAGTTAAAGTACTTTACATATTCTTGAAGTACTGGTTCTAATTCTTTAACTTCTTCCTCATTTAATTCTCTATACTCACTTACAGGTCTAGGTATGTGACCTCCTTCAAAAATTTTCTTAGATAACTTTAACACATAATCATTACCTAAAAGTTTAGCCTTACTCTTAATGGCATCTAAATCAAGGTCTGTCTCAGCTGCAAGTTCTTGAGGTAGATAACCTTCCTCAATTAATGATGATAGAAAGGCCAGTAATTCTTCACGTGGTGGATGTAGACCAATCTTACTTGGTGATAACTTTCCTCTAATGAAGATTCTACCACCAACCATTCCTGTACCTACAAAGTTTCCTGTAAATTCTACATTTACATTTTTGAAGAGAGCATTTAATCCAAGAACTATAAGTACACCACCTGCCATATATTCGCCTAGATAATCATCAACTCTACCACCAATGATGAGGTATGGCCTTTTATGTCTATATTCACGCATCTGTATGCCAACTCTATTACCTGCATTTCCGCGAACAAAGATGTAGCCTCCTTGTAGTGTTTGTCCAAGAACATCACGTGCATCTCCATGAATAATTATCTTACCATCATGCATGGTATCTCCAACATCATCTTCAGCATCACCATATACAATAAATTCTATACCGTGATTAAGATTACCTAAACAATTTCCAGGCACTCCATATAGTTCGATAGTTATGTCTTTAATTCCATATCTCGGTAGATTTACACCTATAAATCTTTGACCGTAAACGTTAATGACCTTGATTACTTTTTCACCATTAAGTGCTTTTTCAAGTATTTTCTCATTGAGCTCTTTATAACTTAGTCCACGAGCATCTATTACATCTCTATCATGAACATTTACTTTCTTAATCATCTTTGGTATTACTTCTCTGTTAGTCTCATTGAAGAACAATTCAACATCTATTAAACTTCTACCAAGCTCTATAATTCCTCTCTTCATAGAGGCTATAAAGAAGCCTCCTGGCTTCAATGTCCACACTTTAGCTTCAGGACTTATCCATCTAATTTGTGCTTCTTCACTAGCCACGTAGTAGTAGTTCTCATCTTCACCAAGAACTACAGGTCTAAGTTTTGCACGATCAGCAATGCCTATTAAGTAGATGTCTTCATTAGTAACAACGCCGATAACTAAAGTGTAGGGTCCGTCAAGTCTAGCTCCTCTATATGTGTAGAGTAGTTTTTGCTCTTCAATACTTACCTCACTTATAGGTGGATTTGCAATTATTAGAGCTATCTTTTTAAGATCAAGCTTCTCACGCTTCATTAAGTGATGAAAGATTAAGGCAACTACCTCACTATCTGTACCAACGAAGCTTTTAACGTTAGCGTAATATCTTAGAAAGTTCATATTTGAACCAAAAGAGCTAATATCGCCATTATGAACAACAGCAACATTACCTGCAGAGAAGGGATGAGACCAGTACGGATAGTAGCCTGGCGAGTTTGTTGGTTGTCTTGTATGGGCAAGCCATAAATCACCTTCAAGGTTGTAGATGTTGTAGAGTTTGGCTACATCATCAGGATAGCCTACTCCTTTATATACTTCCAAGTACTTACTCCAATAGTATACTCTACCTAACTTTCCACTAATCCACAACTTATAGTTAATTTCATGTATAGTTTCTTCAAGTAGTTCATAATTATCAACATCTACGTGTAGCTTATAGTCAAGTATTTTTCCAGTATCTGCGATAAGTTCTGCTCTCTCAACATTCATACCTCTACTTTCAAATTCATGAATAACATCACTGAGAAGCTCCTTATCAATAAGGAAGAGTCCAAGTTTGTAATGTCTTGATGGGTTTGTAAAGTCAAATCGTGCATATCCAGCACCCATTCTGCTACCTCTAAATCTGACAATGTTGATAGCTTCAAAAGCAGTTAAGCCTTTAACTCTCGGTGCATTTTCCTTTCTTAAAATGCCGAGAACCCCACAGACTGCAAAGTCTCTACTTAAAGTTAAAGTCATGCCTGACCTAGAACTATCTCTTAGTTTATTAACTATTTCTCCACTGAGCTCTTAGGAATTGAAAATAGTTACCTATGAAGAAACTTAAAAATCAAGAAGTTCAGATCTACTAGACATAATGAATCAGGAGTTTAATCATTACCTCAACTTCACAGTAGTTACTAAAAAAATAGTACAGAATGTTAGTATGATTACTGAGAAGTACAGATCAATAATTGCACTTTTACCACAATACTTTAGAGGTGATTATCCCTACGGACTCATACTTCAAGAACTGCCAAAGAATCTCTACACTATACTTCTAGTAACTTACATACTTTATGGTGCATTACTTACCTTCATAATACTTCAACTCTGTGCACTTAATCTTTATGGAGTTAAAGCAGCGAGACGTATCAACAAAGAGGTTAAACTGAGCTTACCTAGATATCCTTATTTATCTATAATCTTGCCTGTCAAGAATGAGCCTATAGAGGTTATTGAAGATATGATTAAAAGATTAAGTACAGTAATTTATCCTAGAGATAGATTTGAGATCATTATAGTAAGTGACGATCCAAAAGACTATTTTGAAAAGATTAAGTGTAGAGTTGAATCTATTTCTGAAAAGCTTGGACTTAACGTTAAGTTACTAAATAGAGAACCTATAGGCTATAGAGGTTTAGCATATAACTATGCGGTTAACTATGCTAAGGGTGAAATCCTCGCCTTCATAGATATAGACACTAAATTACCACCAAACTACTTCATAGAAGCTATAAACCTGCTAAATAATGGTTATGATATTGTATCTTCAAGTTGGAGAGGATATGTCACATTACCAACATCAGTAGCTAGAAGTCTCAAAGTTGTTTATGATATCTTTAATGAACTATTTTTAAGAGGTAGATTTCTCTGTAAAGGCTTCACTATCGCTGGTGGTAGTAATGTAGTTATGAAGAGAAGAGTCTTTGAACAGTTAAATGGATGGTGCAACTGCTCAGCTGATGATCTTGACTTAAGCATTAGAGCTAGATTAAGAGGCTTCAAGATAGGTTTAATTACAAATATCTACGTAAATGTTGAAGTACCACCAAACTACACTATTCTTAAATCTCAATCAGCGAGATGGTTAGCTAATGGTGTGTGGGCATTAAGAAACTACATGAAGAGTATTGTTAAGTCTAGAAATTTAAGTTTATGGGAGAAGATTGACGCTTTTCTATGGCTTACACAATATCCAAGTCTCTCAGCTATACCACTCTCAATAGTTATCAGTATACTTACGTATTTATTAAACGTTATTATACCACCTATACCTATACTTACACTACAGATCATCTTTACATTACTCTCCTTTGGAATATTCTTTAACTCAATAATTATCGGTAAGAAGTGTGGATACTCCATAATTGACATTGCGGGCTCACTAGGTAGATGTGCTATTCTGAGTATTGCCTTGTCATACTCAGCTCTCATATGCACTTTAAAAGCACTTTTTAAAGAGTGGTCTTGGATACCAACACCTAAAGGCGTTAAGGTACTATCCTCTAAAACTGGAAATCTAGTACTTGAATTTACAGTAACATTACTTCTCACAGCCTTAGCAGTATCCTTTATAATTCTTGAAAATTACATACTATCCATGTACTTACTAATGAATGTGGTATTCATGCTGTATGCCTTAATGAATAGTAGGATTAGGTAATGCATGACTTGATAGTAATTGGTGCAGGACCTGCCGGCTCTACTTCAAGCTACATAGCTTCACTTCTAGGTTTGAAGACTTTAATTATAGATTTTCAAGAATTTCCAAGATTTAAACCTTGTGGTGGTGGATTAACTGTAAAGTCACTAAAACTTCTAGAAAGTCTAGATATCGATATTGACAGCATTGTTGAGAAATATTGTAAAAGAGTTTATCTTATAACGTACTCGGGAGTTTATGAGCTTGTAAGTAGTGAACCCATAATTACAACAGTTTCTAGAGAGGTTTTTGATAAGCATCTCCTTCAACACGCACTAGATCAGGGAGTTGAATTTATGCTCGACAAGATAGTAAGTATTGAGTGTAGAAGTGATGAGGTTATAGTTAGAGGCTTAAGAGATATCTATAGAGCTAAAGTACTTATTGGTGCTGATGGTGCATTCTCAATAACTGCAAAATTCTTAGGTAATCATGTATGTATGAGAGATTGCGCAATAGCTTATATGAGCTATGTTGAAGATTCACACATAGACTATGCAGTCCTTGACTTTACTAGAATTAAGTATGGTTATGCATGGATATTTCCTAAGAGAAATAGTTTAAATATTGGTGTTGGTTCTTTAAGAATAGAAAATTATACAAAAGTACTTATTGATTACGTTAGTGAGCTTAACTTAAAGTTAAGATTTGTTAGAGGTTATCCACTACCTATAAAGC
>NJDF01000030.1 GCA_002254895.1 Thermoprotei archaeon ex4572_64 | reverse complement strand
CTATGTCACTTCTAAAAATTAAGACCTAACTCTACGTAAAGCTGTAGCACTATACGTGATTAATGATATTGCTAACGTAAGCACTATACAGTATAGTAAAGTATTTACCATCATATACCTCTCAACACTATCAACACTGCATACAATACCTTCAAGTTTTGAAGTGTTGAAGAGGTATAGATGAGTAAATCCTAGATCTTTAAATTCATAAGTACTCACTGATGAGCATCTTGTAAGATAATCAATAGGTACTAATGCTAGAATGATGTCTGCACACCCTCCTTTCGAGTAAAGTTCTACAGAGGAATCTGTTGTATGAATTGTACATGATTTTTTACCAACAGCTATAATGATGTACTTATCTGTTTCACGTACTACCTGTACTTCATAGTCATCAATAAATTTTAAGTATATAACTCTACCAACATTACCACTAATTACTGAGTATTTTAGTAGTGTCGGTACTGTTCTTAAATATTCAATTCTTACCATAGCACTCTCACCATCAACTTTAATATTGATGGTGAAGTTTAGGTAAGTCTCATTACTCCATACCGAAGAGTCTATGTATACTGCATGCTCAACCTCGATAATACTTGAAATACTCTCAGCTATTAAGTCATCAATCCTTGTCAAGTTTTGAGAACCAATATTGTAGACAAAGTAGGCATATACGTGTTGAATAGTTAGAAGTGTTAAGATCACGACTATAAGTGTAGTTAATATTCTTGTGCAAGTCATAGTGAATAATTTACAATTCAGGTATTTTTATGGATGATGGTATTAAACCTTCTCTTTTAAGACTTTCAAGGAATCTAACCATTCTTAGAATAATAACTTTAGAACCACAACTACAACAGTATGGTAGTCCATTAATTATACTTGAGACTTTAGAAGAACCACAGACAGCACATACAAATTCTCTCATTATGTGCAAAGTTCTGTCGAGATATTTATATGTAGTTCTCATAATATTTAAATCCACATAAGATTTGCATATCTGTAGAAACACATAACAAAATCTATTTAAATCCGCGTAATCACGCATAAACAAACTTCATTAAGGATTTAAAATATGGTGGTAATTGAGAACATAAACAAACTTCATTAAGGATTTAAAATATGGTGGTAATTGAGAAGACAAGTAATGTACTTAATGTAGAGCTAAGTGGAGTATCTAGTGAGGATTTGAAAGTAATTAATAAACTTCATCCTAAAGTTATTTCAGCAATTGTTAAGAGAGGCTTTAAAGAATTAACACCACCTCAAAGATTAGCCATACCTAAGATACTTAATGGCAAAAATGTACTCATTATAGCACCTACAGGTAGTGGTAAAACTGAAGCAGCAATCTTACCCATATTCTCATTATTTTTAAAGAATGTTGATGAGGGTGAGATAAACCTTAACGATAAGGGAATCTACATACTGTACATAACGCCATTAAGAGCACTTAATAGAGATCTGCTTGACAGGTTGAACTGGTGGTGTAGTGAACTTGGTATTAAGATAGATGTTAGGCATGGAGATACTGAACAAAGCGAGAGAGTCAGACAGAGTAGAGACCCACCACACATATTAATAACAACACCTGAAACTCTACAAGCAATACTTACAGGTAGAAGATTAAGAATGCATTTAGCAAAGTTGAGATGGATCATTATTGATGAAGTTCACGAGTTGGCTGAGGATAAGAGAGGTACACAATTAGCCTTAACTTTAGAGAGAATTAAGTGGCTTATTGGTAGAAAACCTCAAATTGTGGGTCTTTCAGCAACAGTAGGTAGTCCTGAAGTTGTTGGTAAGTTCCTAGTTGGTAATGACTCAGAGATAGAAATCGTTAATACCTACTTCTCAAGAGATATGAAACTCGATGTAATACATCCTGAAGTTAGTAATTATGATAAGGAAGTGAGTGAGAAGGTACTAACTCACGCTGAAGTTATTTCAAGATTAAGAACAATTAGAGATCTCATCGATAAGTATGGCTCAACTATAGTTTTCGTTAATACTAGATCCATGGCTGAATTACTAGCATTTAGATTCAACATGCTTGATAATAACTATCCAATATCTGTTCATCACAGCTCATTATCGAAAATATCTAGAACAAGCATTGAACGTGCATTTAAACAAGGAGAGTTAAAGGCTGTTATTGCAACTTCAAGTCTTGAACTTGGTATTGATATTGGTCATGTGAACCTCGTAGTGCAATACTTATCACCACATCAAGTAGTTAGACTAGTTCAACGTGTTGGTCGTAGTGGTCATAGGCTTGATAAAGTGCCTAGAGGCTACGTAATTACTACAGACCTTAATGATACTTTAGAAGCTATAGTTATTGTTAATAAAGTTAGAAGAGGTGAATTAGAACCTACAAAGATTCCGGAAAAACCATATGATGTACTTTGCCATCAAGTAGTATCACTACTCTTAATTAAGAATAGATGGAAGGTTAAAGAGGTGTATAATATCTTCAGAAATGCATACCCATACAGAGATTTAAGTATTGAAGAATTAAGAGGAATACTACACTTCATGAGTAATGTGTTAAATCCAAGATTAGTGTACTATATTGAGGAAGATGATGTAGTTGTAAAACCGAGAAGTACAAAAGCTAAGAGAGAGATGTTTAAGTACTTCTTCAACAACTTATCAATGATTCCTGATGAGAAGCAATACGTAGTCATTGATACTCAGAAGAATGAGCCGATAGGCATTCTTGATGAAGCCTTCATAGCTGAGTATGGAGTTCCTGGAATTAAGTTTGTATTTAGAGGTAGAGTCTGGAATCTACAGAAAATTGAAGAGGATAAGGTATACGTCATTGAGGCTAAAGACCCTATAGGTGCTATTCCTTCATGGGTTGGTGAAGAGATTCCCGTACCTTTTGAGATAGCTCAAGAAGTTGGTCGTATTAAGAGAACTATTACTGAGATGTTAGTGCGTGGATATTCAACTTCTGAAATCATTAACAAACTATCAAGAGCACTATTAATTAATGAAGATACTTTAAGATATGTAGTTGCCAAGATTAAAGAACATCATGATCAGAAAATACCAATACCTACAGATACAGATATTGTAATTGAAAAAATAGGTGATATCGTAATAATTCATACACATTTTGGAACACTTGTGAATAGGACTTTAGCTAGACTTGTAAGTGAAGTATTATCAGATCTTATAGAGTATCCAGTGGGCGTTCAGCAAGACGCATATTCAATAGTAATTCAACTACCTAAAAAGTATGTAGGTATCGACATGATTGCTCAAGTACTAAACGAACTCGCAAAAATGAGTGATAAGAAGATAATTAATACCATTCTTAAAGTAGCGCTGAAGAGTGGACTCTTCAAGAGAAGATTTATACATGTCTCAAGAAGATTTAACATTATTCATAAAGATGCAGATCTCAACAGCATTAATCTTACAAACCTTATAGATGCCTTAAAGAACACACCCGTATTTACTGAAGCTCTTAAAGAATTCTTAACTAAAGATTTAGACTTAGACACTACAGGTTACGTTCTTACAAAGATTGCGAGAGGTGAGTATAGAGTTGTAACTATAGAACTTAACGAACCATCACCACTAGGTAAAGAAGTTATTGATAAGATAAGTCATAAACTTGAACTTATAGCACCTGAAAGACTTGATAAGTTAATTCTTGAAAGTATTAAGAGCAGATTACTAAATGATATTAACGTGCTTGTATGTCTTAACTGTTACTGGTATGGTGTATTAAGGAATAAGGAGTTGGAAGAAAGTGTTAAATGTCCAAAATGTAGATCTTCAAGAGTAGGAGTCGTTAAGATTGATGAAGATAAGATACCACAGCTAATTCAATCACTAAAAGAGGGAAGAGTTAAGTCAAGTATGAGAAATTTTGTTGAGAGAGTGTGGAGGACGTCAGAAATTATCTCTAAATATGGAAAACTTGGAGTTATTGCTTTATCATCAAGATTGAGTATTGAGATTGTTGAAAAAATTCTCAATCAAGCTCACGATCTTGACGAGCTTGTACGTAAGGTACATTATTACGAGAAGGAAGAAGTGAAGAAAAGGATCTTTCAGTAGAGACTAAAGTATTCCCTACGTACATTCTGCCTCTCAGAAAGACTTAACTCATATACATACTTCATAACTTTAATCTCGTAGTTACTATACTCAACCTTACTTCTACAATATCTCTTAAATATTTCAATAGCTTTATCAAGATTCAATTCATACATATCATTTCTGAAAGGCTTTGCGTAGATTGTGAAGGGAGGTACGTCGTGAATTACATAACCAAGAACGTGACTTGCCTGACCTATATAGCGTCCACAGTATATATTTGTTCCAATCCCAACTTTAACCCAATCTGAAATTATTGCTCCAAGTTTTTCCATTCCAGTATGGCGTCCTCTATACTTAATAACACCTCTAGTGTTTTTAAGATTTGAAACATTAGTTCCTGCACCGATATTCACCCATCTACCTACATATGAATCACCAACATATCCATTATGTGCCTTGTTGCTATAGGCATCAATTATCACATTCTTTAACTCACCACCAATATCTGCTTTGAAGTATATTGATGTACCAGACCTTATTAAGGTACATGAGTGAATATGAACTTTAGGTCCAAGAATTGTGGGTCCTTCAACTTTTGTGAAAGAATCAATTTCAGAGTCAATAATGACTATAGGCTTCTTATCACTAAAATCTACATAGGAATGTATAGTTGCATTTAGTGTCTTATACACATTATTGTTTATCTTCTCTAGACCAGCGACTCTTAGTACCAATTCAAGATTCTCTTCCATAACGCTAGTGTTGTATTTAATTAAATCCCAAACACCTTCAATAATGCTAATATTTTCAGAACTCTTCCATAAAGTCTTACTCCAGAAAGCATTAACATCATTTAGGATACCCATGAGTGGTTTATCTGCATATGCAATTACTTCACCATGCCTAATCTTCTCTAGTAGTTTCTTAAAGATGCTTTTATTGGGTAGTAGTAATGAAGATACTATTAGTGATTTTCCACAAATTTCTCGAACCTTATCTATTGATGTATAGTTAACGTCAAATTTTAGATCTAAGTGATTGAGTAGTGATGGTATCAATTTTAACCAAGGTATAGCTAGGTGTTTTCTAGTAACTATATAGATCTTATTCACCTCATAGTTCAGGCCTAGTAGATTAAGAATTACATGTTCAAAATACCTTAGACCACCAATAATCATGTTCGGTATTGGTGTGCTTAAGCTTAATGGGTAGAAATTTTCTACCAAGTCCTCAACTATAATGACGTTATCAAAGCTCACAAGAAATGATTGCGTTTTCTTTATAAATGAGTTCTCTCTTCTTCGAAACTAATGTATGTACCTAAAAGTTTAATGATAGGTAGATGTTGGAGATGTGGTAAGAAGATATTTAGATATGACGACTATTACGTTTGTCCAAAATGTGGAGCTCTATACTGTACAATATGTGGTAAGAAAGTATTTGCAAAATGTCCTTGTGATGGTACAAGCTTGGAGTTTAGGTGAACTTCATGACTATTCAGGGCTTAATGGCAATAACTATTAATCATAAAGTATATGCTGTAAGTTTAGTTACAAGTAAAGGTGTTTTCATAGCACAAAATATAGCTAATACAAGCTACACCGTCATTATTACGAGAAATAGAGAGGTAATAACTTTAGACTCTGAGAACTATATGCGATTTCTTAAAGCAATGACAGGACTCATGAGAGAAGTTTCAAGAATGGCAAGATCTAGATATTACACCTTTCTAGGTGAATATCAATTTCAAGATGATACGAGAACTCTCATATATGAACCATACGTTGATCTAATGAAGAGAGTTAGGATTGAAATTAATAGAAGTAAGGTTAAGATAATTTTTGACTCAACAGTTAAGAAGTTTAAAAAAACTAAAACAGGA
>NJDF01000029.1 GCA_002254895.1 Thermoprotei archaeon ex4572_64 | reverse complement strand
GAAAAGGACAAATGAAAATTGGCGATACAGTATATGATATTGTAGCTAAGACAGACGATGTTAGAGGCTTATTACAAAGCAACGCACGTATGCAAGTAAAGATTGCTAATAATCAAAGAATTGTCAATACAATCCTAAACAGAAGTGACTTAACAGAAGCTCATATGACTATGATTAGTAAATATGAAAAACAAGTTGAGGACATGATAGATTTTAAAATTAATGAAAGAGTTACTTTAGTTAAGAAGTTACTTTCACAATCTGGTATGACTAAGGATAAGGTTGAAGAACTTTACCAAGAATTCTATACAGACTTCGTTAAAGATAACGCAGTTGAGATTGCTTTAGGTCTAGTGGACCCAAAAGCTATTGATAGAGCTACAGCATTAAAAAACTAGATAGGTCTCTAACGGAGAAAGAGTACTTAGAGTACTTGAGGTTAGAGGCTGAACAAGACCCCGAAAAAGTTGACCAGAAATGGGCTAGACTTATACACAGGGTTGAGAAAGAATTTCATTTTTTAGTTGATGGGGATTACCCATTTCTTAAATTATTAAGTCAGTTAGATTATCTACACTGGGAAGCTAAAGAAATTAAAAAACAAAGTGACAAGAACAAATAGGTATGAATAATGGCAGATGTATCCTTTAGCGTAGATATAATAATGGACTTAGTACAGAAGAGTGCTGGAGTTCAATCACAAATAAGTAATATAACACAACCAGTAGAGAAGTCTATATCGAAATTAACAAGCATGTTTAAACAGTTACCACAAAAAGTACCTAAAGATATAGTTAGTCAAGCTCTTAATTTACAAGCAGCATTCAAGGATGTTGATGCCTTTGTTGCTCATCTTAAGAATCAATTAGTTGGTGCAGGTTACTCTATTAAAGATATTAATAAAGAACTTGCTAAGGTAGATTTAAAACAAGTAGGAACTGGTATAATTGATAAACAGATTAGTGATATAACAGAAAAACAACAGAAGCTTATGGAAACTGGTAAGATGAATAACCAGTTAATGCAGACTTATGGGAAGCATTCTAAAGAAGCATCTGATTATGTTGCTAAAATGCAGCAAAGATGGAAGCTTACAGGGAAAGAGATAGCGATAGCTACAAAGAATACTAAACAGATGAGTTTCGATTTCTTGACTCTTTTATTCGGTGGTATGGCTTTACAAAGAACTTTCGGTGGTATGTATCGTTCTATGGAAGAAGGGTATAAAAGTGTTTCTGATGACAATGATTCTTACATAAAAGGACTTAGTAAATTATCTAACGCTTTTACATATGTAAAATTCAGTATGTTTGATACATTCGCTAACGTATTAGTTGATACAGGTGCCCTTGATAAAATAACTGATTGGCTAACAGACTTCGGTGACTTAGTTAATGATTATCCAGAAATAGGTGTAGTTACATTATCATTAGCAGGATTCTTTGCAGTAGTTGGTACAGCAGCAATAGCTGGTGGTCAAATATTACAGTACAGAATGATGTTTGATGTCATCAAAGGTTTTTCATTACTTAAAACAGGTAAACTAGATAAAGCTACAAAGTCTATTGATTTTTTACAAAGTAAATTAGCAAAAGGTATTGGAGTAACTGGAGGTATCCTTGTTACAGGATTTGCAGTCAAAGAACTGGTTAAGTCAATTAAAGAACAGAATATAACTGGAATGATAGGTAACTCTATCGCAGCAGTACTTGGAGCAGCTGGAGCAATAACTTCGTTTTTCAACCCAGCTATTGGTATTTCATTAGTTATACTTGGTGCAATAACTCAAAGATTCACAGACTATATTGTTGAACTTGAAAATAAAGAGAAACTTGTTCGTGGGGTTAATGAGTCTATTGATAGGTACTTAGGTACTATTGGGATTGATGCTACACCAGATATTACTTTATCACCAGAGACTATAAAGCTACAAGAAAGTGGTGTTACACAGCAAGTCTCAGATGAGTTCAATAATCTTAATTTAACAATATCTCCAGATTTTGAAGTAAGTACTGAAAATATAAAAATTGAAAGTGTTACTGATAAGATAATCAAAGATATATTAAGTTCAGAAGATAAAGTAGAAAGTCTTAAAAAGGAACTTGAAACACTTGGTTCATCAGAAGCAGACCAGACCAGATACTCAGACATCTTAGCAGAAGTAAGAAGTATAGAACAAACTATCAAGACAGCTGAGGGAGCTGGTAAAAGATATGATTTATTTTTTATGACAGCTTTAAGAGATGCAAAGGAACTTGATAAACATCTTGCAAATATAGCAAGTTCACAAGTAACTTTAGGTAATGATTTATCTAACGCAGACATTTTACTTGGTGCTGAGATATTTAAAGATATCAATGTAGAAGATTTTACTAAGAGTTTAGAAGAAATCAAGACACCTTTGAAAGAATTCATAAATAGTTTCTCTGGAGAAGACGGTTTAATAGTATCTTTGACAGGACTTATTTCACAGACTCAAGCTTATGTTACTTATTTACCTACATTAAAAGATGCTATGACAAGCGAAGGTAATAAAGTTGATTCATTAACAAATAAGTATAATGCTCTTGCGAGAGCAAAGAAGAAAGCACGTGAAGGAGTTTACGACACTACTGGAACATCAACCCGTGATGAAGAGAAATCATACACAGTTTATGGAGATAATTAAGATGACCGATATTTTTTTATATGATACAGGAGTTATTAATTTAACTTCTGAGACCCCTTTTCCTTTATTCGAAGATGCAACAAAGAAACAAAAGGAACTTGGCGAGTTTAGAATACAAGACCCTATTAAACTAAAAGTTACTGCATTCAATGAAGGTATAAGTAATACCTCACAATCCGCTACTAATGGTTTAAGGTCAATTAGACAAAGGATTGGAACAGCACCTTTGAGCTATAGTCTTACAGCTTATGCTACTAAACCAACTGTATTTACAGGAACTGACAGAAAGGACCTTCCTTCGGTATTTTTATTAAAATTAATGAGTCTTTCACAAGGTTATAAAGAGCTTTATTTAGCTGATTTATTTGTACCTGCAAGAGAAGAACTCTTTAGTCTTTATGATACTATACAAGGATTTGGTACAGACACTATACTTAATACACATAATAGAAGAGCGTTAAAAGTAAGTATTGATAGTTTATCAACACAGGAATCAGTTAATGGTATTACTTATAATTTAACATTAACAATAAATTGGGAGTTCGAATGAACTATGAGGGAATAAGATGAATGGATACATTAAATGGAAGTGCTTAATTAGAAAAGGTAACTCTATTATAGATATATCTAATTATATAACAGGTATAAGAACTAGTAAGAGCTTTCAATCAACTAATAACTCTGCTACAATAGAAGTACTTGATAATGATATACTTTACCCTAATGGAGTATTCTTCCCAGAAGAAGATAGTCCTGTAGAAATTTATGCTAAACTAGTAACAAGTACAGCTGATGCAGAGCTTACTCTTAATGATAACATATGGACTGGAAAGTACATGGACTTTAAAAGAAGTGAATCACTCGATGAAAGAAGATTAACTTTGAAGATTGTTGATTGGGGATTTGATATCTTTAATAAGTTCTCTAAGACTAATTACTTCAATAAAGGTTTTAGAACAAACGAAGTTATTATTGATATGGTAAAACAAGCTGTTGAAAACAATGATGGTACAGGACTTTATCCTCTTAATTTTGTTAATGTAGCAAGTCTAAGAAACGACGGAACACCTTTTCCAGTAATTGAATACTCAGAACATACTAAACCTAATTCAGAAATGATTGAGGAACTTGGTGGTATTACTTGGACTAATACAGAATTAGAACAAAATAATCCTATCGTAACTCTTCCGATGATTTTCGATATACGAGCTACGAGTGTTTATTGGTTTGAACAAACACTGAATCAAGTACTTGTTATTAATAATGATACAGTACTTTTAAATATAAGTAACTCAACTAATAACGAGTCCTCTAGTAACTTCCTAATCCTTGATTGTGGATTAGACTTAAATGGAAACCCTATAACGACATTTATTCAAAATGAGGCTAGTACTACAGGTACTCAGAAAGAGTCCTTTAAGAAGCGTGGAAAGATAGCAGGATTGAATGACAGTTATGATAGAGAATTTCATCCATTAAAAGCGGAAGCTATTTCACAGGGATGGAGTAACTCGGAATTCAGAGATAAAGTAAGAGAACTTGCAAAGAGTTACTCAGATTTTTGGTTCAGTCATGTAGGTGTTGAACAACCTAATATTAGTGTTTCATTACCTAGATTAGACATAGAACTTGGTGAGACGGTTCTTGTAAATAGAAAGAACTTCATTAACGGTAAGTATAGAGTAATACAGATAGGGCAAAATATAGGTTCAGAGTGGAGTACAACACTTACACTAGAGAAACAACCTTAGGAGATAAAGATGAGTATAAAAACATACGAGGTACGAGAATGGTTTTTCAATCAGAAATAATAGAGTTTTCAACCGAAAAGTTTATAAAGGGTAGTACCTTTACAATTAATAGTGGAGAGTCTTCATCAGTGGATTATTCAGATAATACACTTGATACTGTTCATAGTACAATAAGTAATGTTACTGCTACAATAAGTAATAACGTTGTTAAACATGAAGGTATCCTTGATGCAGCTAGTGGTAATGGGGTAACTCATAACTCTATAATGCTAAGAGGAGATGACAAGGCTTTGAATAAGAACTTGTTTACACCTTTAACAAAGGATATAAAAAGATGACACAATCAGCACAATTCGAAAACGACCAAGCTAGACCGGAAAGTACTTCTCAGCTCTTTAAACAATTCAAAGGGAAGTTAAAGTTACTTTCTCAACCTTGTAGACGTAAGGCTGAGAGATATAACCGAGATGTTACCTTACCTACGTTCAGATGGGATTACTCTTCATGGAATGGAACGGATGTTTTTGATGGAAATGAAGGAGATATAGAGGTTATTAATGAAGAAATAATCAATGGTGGTAATGTTTTCAATTTTGCTCTGACATCTTCTTACGGTGGTTCTGGATGGAATTTTGATTACGATAATGGTTTAATCACCTTTAATACAGAGGGACATATTACTGATTTCGTAATGAAGAATCAAGGAACTTATACAAAAGCAATCGTCAGTATGACAGATGCAAGTCAAGATTTAATCACTAATCTTGAAATCAAAATTATCAAACAAGACTCAGTAGAAGTAACTTGCCCTTTAAATACAGAGGTAAGTACTGGAAGTCTTACAAGCATAAAAATGAAACTTGTTTATACAGGTTCAGAACTAGGGACTGAGATGTTTAATCATTTCGGAAAGCCAATTATAATAAGAGTAAAGTACTACTAAGGTAGTGCTGTTAAACAAGTACTAGGAGATAAGATGACATTAACAAACGCAATATTTCAACAACCATCAAGTTCAAGTGACTATAATAATAATAATAACACTATACTTAGACAACAGGTTAGAAATACAATTAGACAATTACAAGATAGAAATGTAGATTTTTCTGCTGATGGAGGAGAATTCGCCGAAGCATATGTTGATAATAATGGGAGAAAGAATAGTGTGAACACAGAAAATTCAAGTGCTGTATTTAATATTAACAAATATGAAACCTCTGCATCAACAGACCTACCCATTATAATTATAGAGGCTGAATCAGTAGATGTAGATAGTTTTGAAATTAATGACTGTAAATGTATAAATATTGGCACTGGTAAATGGCAATTGAGTTGTACTGTTACTTCAAATGTAGAAAAAAGAGCTAAAATAATAAAAACTCTTTTTTATGGAACTGACGGAACTAATCCAAGAGCTAGTTCAACATATATTACAGGAATAACTGCCTTAAAAACTAATATATTAAGGGATGTTGGTAAGAAAGCAATATATAGAGGTATTAAAATATCTAACGACGAATATGGGGAATACGTTGAAACTACTGGAACCTTTACAAATACAAGTACCAATACAGATTGTAGTGTTTGGTCATATTGTTACGCTGGGGTCAATAGTGGTGGTAATGACACTATTGGTTCATCTACCGTCAATTTTGATGGAAATACTATAAATCAAGCTCATCCATCTAGTGCTAGTAATGGAAACGTTACTTCTGATGAAATGGGTACAGATAGAATTGCTGATGAAAAAGATAATCCAGTTGATACGATGATGAACCTACATACCGATTATGGTGATAATAATGTTCCTGTTATAGCTCGTGCCATATATTTGTCTAATAGTGATATTACATGGGTTGATGTAGAATCAGGTGTAAGTTTTATCATTAATGATACTACTGATTTTCATGCAAGCGGGATTCCTCTTTTTACAAGTCACAATGAATCATTTCAAGCTACCATTGAACACACTTTACCTACAAAACAGGGTTTACGAGGTTCTTGTACTTTTAAAGATTACGATACACATAAAGTTACTGAATCAACATGGCAAACAGTAATTACTAAATCAAATATAGATAGGTTAATTGGTGGTTTTACATTAGATTCACATAGAAATCACAGTAGTTCATACAATAGGATAAAAATAATACTTACCTATAATGATTCAAGTACTGTGGAATTAATTACTGATGGAACGTCATCTGGCTGGATTAATAGAACTTTGTATAATCCAAACCCAAACAAGATTGTTGCAAGTTATATCGTACAAATACAGAGTCATTATAGTAATGATTATATCGAAATTAAAAACTTTTTCGAATACCCAAGAATTGAGACCCAGCATCTATTTGCAAACAATATGTTAAGTTCATTCGGAACTGCCTTAGTTGAAGATTGGGAAGAAGGATGCAATATACAATATAAAATAGCAAATGACACAGAAGATTCAGGTTGGTTAAATTATAATGAAATTAGTACCTTTACCCCATTCACAAGTGAACCAACTAAAGCAATTGTTAAACTCATACCAAAAGCAAGTAATCCAACACCCGGAGTTCCAAGTATTAAAGGCTTTGGAATAGTAAATTAGAGGTTAAAATGAAAAAATCAGATTTAGTAAAAATGGGAAACCATTATTTTCTAGGTGAAGATGTTGCAAAAACACTTCTACCAAGAATTAAAGAAATCAAAGTTGAAGATATAGAAGACCTAGAGGTATAAGATGAACAGTTACGATTTTATAATAAAACAAGGAGCGGTTTATAACAGAGTATTTCAATACACTGATGAAAATAATACCCCTATCAATATAACAGGATACACTGCAAAAATGCAGATTAGAGAAAGTCATTCAAGTGATGTTCTTTTAGAGTTATCTACTAGTAATGGTAGATTATCAATAAACGGAGTTAATGGTACAATTACAGCAAATGTAGATGCTGACGTTACAGCTGCTTTGGATTTCGAAACAGCAGTATGGGATATTGAACTATATCCAGCTGGTGATGAATCACTTGCTATATCTCCTTTATTTGGAGAAGTTACATTAAGATTAGAGGTTACAAGATGAGTACTGGGAATAAGATGACAGTTGACAGAAACGATAATAAAGTATTCGTTACAGAAGAAAAAGTTATCATAAAAGTAGGTGGAGTAGTTCCTAGTACTTTGAATTCCTTGACTGATGTTAGTGTCAACATTCCACTTAACGGTGAATCATTAGCTTATAACGGCACTTCTGGTAAATGGGAGAACTCATCAGCAGGAGCAGGTGATATGATTAAGGTTGTTTACGACCCTACAGGTATAGAGGGAGATGCTTTTAGTATGTCTAATATGCAAGAGTCCACTACTGAGAAAGTACTTACAGCTGATGAAAGAATTGATATACAAAGCAATAAAACTCATGTCACTTCTGATGGTAAAAGCCATAGTGATGTACTTCTTAATAATACTCATAGACTTATAGTTACAGGTAATCCTCATGATGTTACTCTTGCAGAAGTAAATGGAACAAGAGACCATACTGAGCTTGATAACATAGGTACTAAAAGTCACTTAGTAATTGATACTCATATAGATGACGGTTCAGTTCACTTCACAGAAGCTAGTATTAATCATAATAACATCCTTAATAACGGAAGTAATACTCATTCACAGATAGACACTCACATAGCTGATACAGATATACATTTTACAGAAAGTAGTATAAATCTTACTGCTTCACAAGTAAGTGACTTTGATGTAGAGGTATCTAATAACTCTAGTGTAGTTCTTAACACTGCGAAGATTAGTTATACTGATGCTAGTGCTGTAGCTCTTAA
>NJDF01000028.1 GCA_002254895.1 Thermoprotei archaeon ex4572_64 | reverse complement strand
ATAGTCAAGTAAGTTAAGTATGTACTTATCATTCTCATATGGAAAATCTCTTAACGAGATTACTAAGTAATCTCCAGGCTTAATGTCAATTCCACGTTTCTCCATAAATCTTCCATGAGCATCAAGTGTGACTATGCTGTGATCTGGAGTTACTCTAACTTCATTACCATACTCATCGTGAATTGTGATGATCTTTCTCCATTTATTAATGTGTTTTAACTTCTTAATTACCTTCTTCTTCTCAACCCTACCTGTATACTTATTAAGTGATAATACGTAAAACTCATCGTTAACGTACTTTTCACTCTCTACAAACTCCTTAATAGATACTTTATGTATTTTTCCTCTACTATCCTGAATTAAGATCTCTGTATCGCCTGTAACACTTTCTTCAAGATTTACTCCAGAAGCTACATAATCGTATCCCCATGCTTCTGCAAGTGCCATTGCTATGGAGTAGAAAATTAAGTTTCTTGCAGGTACCCACTCGTGTGCAAATTCTGCACCTTCACGACCCATATCTACTTTATTTACTTCACCTTCACCAAGTAGAGGACTTCTACCGATGATTTTGAAGATGTCAGTCTCAATTTCAATTACAGGAACATTTAGGAATTTAGCAATGTTGTGAATTGCCTCTCTCTCTTTAACTTCAGCTCTATGCCTATAATTGAAGTGTAGTAAAGTAATGTCATAACCTCTTCTTAGTAAGTACGTAGCGACTACCGTACTATCTAAACCTCCACTAGCTATAACTAGAACTTTAGGTTTTTTCTTAACAACGTCAACCCTCCATAGTGATACTTTCCTCCAAGTCTTGTCAATTCCAACTTCAAGTGCTGTGTAGGGTTCAAGCTTTATAATGTTATCTTCATCCCATATAGGTCTATCTTCACTCTCTTTAAGATATGTATCTAGACTTGCAAAGTAGAAGGTACTTAACTCTCTACACCACATCATGTATAGTGGTTTGAAGTTATTAGCAAGCCATAACTTTCCAATTCTTCTCTTATTAAGTATTGCTAGTGCAAAACTTCCCTCAACTTCATCTCTAAGAATTTTCTGTAAATTCTCTAAAGTTCCATTCCAGATCTTCTCGAGTAGTGGAGGTAGTATAGCAGTATCAATTCTACTAATGCGAGTTAGAGAGTATCTTCTCTCTAACTCTAAATCGTTAACAATAATGCCATTATGTGTAACAGCTACATAGTTACCTAGCATTGGCTGTACATCGTTTAAAGTCTTAACTTTAACGTACTCTGTAGTCGGTTCTGCTCTACAGTTAGCTATGGCGGCAACTACATTTCTTGGAGCTATGCTTCTTATCTTATCGACATGATTGCTCACTCTATCAATTACTTTAAAGGTGTGAAAATTACCCTCATAATCAAGAAAAACCACGCCAAAACTATCTCTACCTCTTTCTTCACACTTTATAAGTATGTTTATGAACTTCTCAATTACCTTCTCTAACTCATTCCTACTCAACTTCTTGAAGATTAGAAATCCAGCTATTGAACACACAGAAATTCTCAACATGATAGTGTTTAAGAAGATTTGCTTACAATTCTCTACTATCATTAAGTAAGTGATGTAATAAGGAATTAATTGGTAATAAGATTACGACAAGTGTGACATTTTGGAAATGAAACTCTTGTAAAAGCATGAAGAGTGTAGTGAAGAGATACGAGCCAAATGATAGAATGATGAGAATGAGGTGAGGGTTAGAGATGATGAAGACTATCTACTGCGGAACGCTTAAAAACTTGATAATCATTGAGAAAATTGACAAGAGCCGGGGTGGCCGAGTCTGGTCTAAGGCGCGGGCCTGGAGTTTCAATCTCTACCTATACAGTAAGCCCGTCCCCGTATGGGGGCGTGGGTTCAAATCCCACCCCCGGCGCCAAATAGTATTATTACAATTTACTCTTAAATGTGAAAACTTTAATCTTTCAGAAGTGATGATGAAGCTCAATTTCTCTGAAAAATCTTTATGAAGAGTTACAGATTATACTCTTATGAAGTGTATAGTTTATTTTGACGGTGCTTGTGAACCTAAAAATCCTGGTGGTGTAGGTACCTACGGCTATGTTATCTACATTGATAACATCAAGATACGTGAAGATTATGGAATTGTGTGTGAACCAAATCCTGACTGTACTAACAATGTTGCTGAATATACTGCATTAATAAAAGCTCTTGAATGGTTAGTAAGTAATGATTATTCCGAAATGTGTAGTGAACTCATTATTCATGGAGATTCTCAACTAGTAATTAAACAAATTGAGGGAAAATATTCTGTTAAAAGTTCAAGAATACTACCACTCTATGAGAAAGTACTAGAACTACTTAGCAAATTTCATCACGTAATTCCTGCATGGATTAGAAGAGACGTTAATGTAGAAGCTGATAAACTCAGTAAAAGAGCTTACGAAGAGTACATGGATAATCATCCAGAATTAGTTGAAAAATTCAGAAAATACTTAGCAACACCTAAACAGATAGAGCTTCTTAAAGCTTTCAAAATTGAACACCATAAATACATAAGTAGGTTTGAAGCTTCACGAATTCTTCATAAGATTTTGAAAAGGATTAGAAGGTAGGTAAGACATATAAGCGTTAAGTCCTGAATAGACATATGCCACTAACAGTAATTGTTGGTGGTTGGTTTGGTGATGAAGGTAAAGGTAAAGTTTCTGCATATCTTGGAGTTAAAGATAATCCTGAAATAGCTGTCAGAACAGGATCTATAAATGCAGGTCACACAATCGTTCATAATGGTAAGACTTGGAAGTTGAGAACACTTCCATGCTGTTTTCTAAATAGAAACATAAGACTAGCAATACCGCCAGGAGCACTTATTAGACTTGACGTCTTCTTTAAGGAGGTTGAGGAAACTGAAAGTAGAGATCGTGTATGGATTGATGAGAAGACAGGAATTATCGAGGAGAAACACGTCAAAGCAGAAAGAGAGAGTGAGTATCTAATGAAAACTATAGGCTCTACAGGTCAAGGTGTTGGTGCTGCCATGGTTGATAGAGTACTTAGAGTATTGAAGATAGCTAAGGACATGCCTGAATTAAGACAATACGTGACGGATGTACCCTCAAGAATTAATGAAGCACTTGATAAGGGAAATCTCGTACTTGTTGAGGGTACTCAAGGAACATACTTAAGTCTATATCACGGTACGTACCCATACGTGACGAGTAGAGATGTTACTGTCTCAGGAATTCTTAGTGAAATTGGTGTAGGTCCAAGAAAAGTTACAGACATAATCTTAGTCTTCAAGGCATACGTTACTAGAGTTGGTGGTGGTGAACTTCCTGGAGAATTACCAAGAGAAGAAGCTGAACGTCTAGGTTGGCTTGAAATAGCAACAGTAACTGGTAGAGTACGTAGAGCAGCACCATTCAATATAGAACTTGCAAAAAGAGCAGTAATGCTAAACACACCCACACAACTAGCTATAACAAAACTTGATGTTCTATTTAAAGAAGCTAGAGGTAAGAGGAGATGGGAAGACTTACCTGTAGAAGCTAAGAAATGGATTGAGAATCTTGAAAACGAGTTGAAAGTACCAATAACACTTATAGGTACTGGTGAAGAAGTACTTGACATGATTGATAGAAGAAAAGAAATATTTGGACCATAATGATGAGATAATCTTCTAATTTTAAGAATAACTACGTGAAGCATGTTGGATAAAGTATAAAAATGACTCTTCATACAGACTAATGGTAATAAATGTTCGATATAGCCATAGTGGGTGCTGGCCCTTCAGGTCTTTTTGCAGCTTATGAAATCGTTAAAACCTGTCTTGAAAATAATTGTAGACTTAACATAATTATTCTAGACAAGGGTAGAAGGGCTAGAGAAAGAAAATGTTCACTACATCTTAAAGGTACGTGTAATGACTGTAAACCATGCAACATCATGTACGGTGTTGGTGGTGCAGGAACTTTGAGTAGCGGAATCATAAACTTAAGACCAGATATTGGTGGTGAACTTCACGAATTTACAGGTAGTTGGGAGCTTGCCATGAAGATTGTAAATTATGTAGATTCAATTTTTGTAAAATTTGGTGCACCTAGTGATAGAATTTACAACCCCTTTAATGAAGAGTTTAAAGAATTTCAGAGAAAATTTATCAAAGTTGGTGCACAATTAATACCAATCAAGCAGAGACACATAGGTACTGACAGAACAGTACATGTCATTGAAAATATTACTCAATATCTTGAGGAAAATGGTGTTAAGATATTCACTAAGACTGAAGTATTCAAGATAGATAGGGATGGTGAAAATTATAGATTAACTACGAGTAATGGTAGTGTTAAATGTAAAGTACTACTTGTTGCTCCAGGCAGAGGTGGAGCTGAGTGGTTTAGAGATGAAGCTAGAAGGTTAGGTATTGAGATGGAACCAAACCCACTAGATGTTGGTGTACGTGTTGAAGTTCCTTATGCTGTTATGGAGCCCTTAACAAACATCTACATGGATCCTAAAATCATAGTGTACACAAAGACTTACGATGATAAAGTGAGAACGTTCTGTACAAACCCTGGTGGATATGTTGTTAAAGAAGTCTACAGTGATGGCACTATTGGTGTTAATGGTGAGACATATATTGGTAAGAGAAGCTTGTATACAAATTTTGCCATATTAGTATCTGTAAGATTAGCTATACATAAGATCGATAACGTACTGCCAGGCCTTGCCTCTAAGCATACACTACTCTACGCACCTGAAATTAAGTACTACAGCATGAGAGTAGTTACTAATAGATTCTTAGAGTCATGCTTAGAAGGACTTTTCGTAGCTGGTGATGGTGTTGGTCTCTCTAGGGGTTTAAATATAGCTGCAGCTACAGGAATCATTGCTGCTTGGGGAATACTTAATAAGCTTGATGTTAAAATTACTAATGAACTATACTACGAATATTCAGGAACTGTCAAGTATTGATATTTAGAATTCTTAAATAACCCACATATAACTACATAATCAATGGAGTACTGCTACCTAAATACTGGTCAGTCTATAAGAATTGAAGGACCAGCACTCGTTAAAGTTCTTGAAGGTAAAGTATACGCTGTAGGCATTACTTACAGTATTAATGATAAGTTCACCATACTTAGAGCTAGAAAGGTTGTTATTAAGGCATTAGAGGACACTAAACTTCAAGTAACTCTTGGACAAGGCGGTAAGATCGAGAAGGTAATGGAAGGTGAGGAAGTTATCGATATCTGGGAGAGAGAAATTTTAAAAGTGAAGTTGAAGAACTCAGTAATAACCATTTTAGGAGCTATGGATGTTGGAAAAACAACTCTAACAATAACTCTCGCGAATAAAGCCTCTATCAGTGGTCTGAAAGTTGGCATCATTGATGCCGATTTGGGACAGAACGATCTAGGACCACCAGCAACTATTGACGCAGCCATACTTAAAGATGACGTTCTTACACATCTAAGTTCATTAAGACCAGTGAAGTCACTTTTTTTAAAAACTACAAGTGTTGAGAAAGTTTGGAGAGATGTTGTTGATTCCGTACATAAACTAACCAAGTACTTAATGAATGTTGAGAATGTGGATACGGTAGTCATAAATACTGATGGTTGGGTATCTACGAAAGAGGCTGTTAAGTACAAGTACTCACTTATTGAGAAATTAAATCCAAACTACATCATCATCATTAAGAGAGAAGATGAAGTTGATAATTTAGTAAGTAGTCTTAACGAGAAGTTTAGTGATAGATTATTGATACTACCTGCACCACAAGCTACAAGAACTAGAACTAGAGAAGATAGGAAAATACATAGAGAGATGGGTTATGGAAGATATTTAATGCCTACGAGAGAGCTAAGTATTAATTTAGAGAAGATACCAATAATTAACATTCCAATATGTTCAGGAGTACAGTTGAGTGATGAGTTAAAGAGATTAATTAGTAAATTCGTTAGTAAATTCGTTAAGTCAAGCATTAAATATGCTGAGCAGATTAGTGAATCAGTCATAGTTATCAGTGATGTTAAGGAAGGTCAAATAATAAATATGCCTGGTGGTGGTGAAGTCATTATACTACCACTCAACTGGGAGCGAGGATTACTTGTAGGTCTTGAAGATGAGAATAACTACTTATTAGCTCTTGGATGTTTAAGAAAAATCTACTACCATCAGAGAAAGGCAGTAATCACTATTTCTAGAAATTTTGAAGAGACAGTGAAGATTCACCACATCAGATTGGGTATGATTAGGCTTAACGAGAATTTCGAAGAGGAGGAGAAAGTTAATTACCTATTAAAGGTTGAGAAAGTCTTAAGCAAACATACACATTAACTCTTCACTAAGCTTGTCTTTCTGTAACTACTAAACTGAGAACCTCAATACACACTTTAAGTATAGTGAATTAAGCTTATAAGAAGCTTGAAAACACGATTAATGAATGAGTACACTAGTCAGAATTGCTAAGCAAGGCACAATTACTGACGAATTTAGAGAACTTGCAAAAATTGAAGGTTTAAGTCCTGAAAAAATTAGAGACAGAATTGCATCTGGAAGAATTGTAATTACTAGAAATGTAGTTAGAAGAGAGAGAGTAAAAACCACAGGTATAGGTTGTGGATTGAGAACTAAAGTAAATGTTAATGTAGGTACTAGTGAGTATGTATGTAATCTAGATATGGAGATTGAGAAAGTAGGAATAGCATTAAGACATGGAGCAGATACTATCATGGACTTATCTGTAGGTGGTGATCTCAACGAAATTAGAAGAACATTAATGAGATATTCTGAACCACTACCACTTGGAACAGTACCTATATATCAAGTGTTTGTGGAGGCGTGTAGAAAGAGAGGAGGAGGAGCATACTTTACAGTAGATGATCTATTAAACACTATAGAGCTTCATTTAAAAGATGGTGTAGACTTTATGACATTACATGCATCATTAACTAAAGACTTAATCGTCAAGGCAATTAAGAGTGAAAGAGTAATACCTATAGTTAGTCGTGGTGGTGACATGATTGCAGGATGGGTATTACATAATGGTGATGAGAATCCATTATGGAAATACTTTGATAACATTTTAGAAATGTTTACACAATACGATGCTGTCATCAGTCTTGGTGATGCATTAAGACCAGGAGCTATTCATGATGCTCATGATGAGCTTCATATTGCTGAATTATTAAATACTGCAAGACTTGTAAAGAGAGCTAGAGAATATGGTGTTCAAGTTATTGTTGAGGGGCCAGGCCACATGCCTTTAAATGAGATTATATGGGATGTTAAGCTTATGAAGAAGTTAACTAGAGGTGCACCATATTATGTACTTGGACCTTTACCAACAGACATTGCAGCACCTTACGATCATGTAGCATCAGCCATAGGAGCAGCACTTGCTGCAGCTGCTGGTGCAGACTTTCTATGCTATTTAACACCAGCTGAACATCTAAGCATACCAACACCTGAACAAGTGAAGGAAGGATTAATTGCACACAAGATTGCTGCACATGTCGCAGATATCGTTAAGTATGGTGGTAAAGTTGCTAGTTGGGATTTAGAGTTAAGTAGATACAGAAATGAACTTGATTGGAAAAACATGATTGCAAAATTGATGAATCCTGAAGATGCGTGGAAAGTATATACACAATTCGGTGAGCCTAAAGGTAAACCATGCACTATGTGTGGTAACTACTGCCCAGTATTAATGTTTAAACAGCAAAGTCAAAAATACTTAAAAGAGAGAGGAAAAAATCACACTTCATGAATAGTTCTTGGCTTTTAAGTACGTGGGTAAAATCATCAAAACTTAAAGAGAAGAATTTAATCATATTATCTGCATGTTTAAGTAATGTAAATCCAGAACTATATAGAAGAATTACTGAAGGTAAAGATCTCTATTTGTCTGCACAGACAACATCATAAAGAAATTCGTAACAGATTATATAAATTCATCCATTCTTTCCTAAGCTGTAAGATTAGCAAGATATCTACACATTATTGATGAATTATTACGTAAAGACACTAAACTTACTAGTAAGCTTGAAAATTTAAGTTTAGAAATGCTGGAACAGAAAAAATATAAGGAGGAATGAGAAAATTAGCTTAGAGATGTCACATTCTGAGAAGAACTTAAGTAAGAGAGAGGAGGAGTACCTTGAAGCAATATACATAATCCTTAAAAGGAAAGGCAATGTTAGAGTTAAAGATTTAGCAAGACTACTTAACATAAAGTCTTCAAGTGTTGTTGAGTTTCTTGAGAAATTATCAAAGAAGGGACTTGTAAACTATACCAAACATGAATCAATAACTTTGACAAGTGAAGGCTTAAGTATTGCTAAGGAAATATATAGAAGACACGTAGCTATTAAGGAATTCTTAACCACGATTTTAAATATTCCTGAAGAAATTGCTGAGAAAGATTCATGCTATATCGAGCACGGAATTCACGAATTAACGCTTGATAGAATGTTAAAATTTGTAGAGTTTATTAAGAAATGTCCTAGAGGATTACCTAGATTTCTAGAAAATCTATACCACTATTACCGACATGGAGCGTGCTTAACGTGTTGCTCATCACAAATATGTGTACGTAAATTACGTTAGGTATGTTTTAACAACCTCTACAAATATGAAGTATTGAGAATGCTAAGTATAGAATCTTGTAGATTTCACGCACTCAGTGATGGAAAGTTAAGACTTACTCTAGACGTTGAGGCTCTATTAAAGAAAGCAGGTTATGGTGTTTACAAGCATGCAACAGTTGAACTTTGCCACTGGACTAGGAGAGCACTTACGGAGAAAAGACACTGCTATAAAGTTAAATTCTACACAGCACCTTTTGGTGGTTCTCATAGATGTGTAGAGTTTAGTCCTGTAGGCATGATATGTCATAATAAGTGTATATACTGTTGGAGAGTGACTGACACTTACGATTACTTCATACCTGAGAAGAATGAAGTTCTTGAACCTGAAGAACTTGTTCAGGGAATACTTAAGGAGAGAAGAAGATTACTTTCAGGATATTTTGGTCATAGGAAATGTAGTAGAGAGAAGGTTCTTGAAGCTTTAGAACCAACGCATTGGGCAATTTCACTTTCTGGAGAACCAACACTATATCCTAAACTTCCTGAACTCATCTTGTACTTGAGAACCTTACCAAATACAAGATCAATATTCTTAGTAACTAACGGTAGATGTCCAGACATGCTTGAAAAACTTGATCATGAAGATGCCTTACCAACACAGTTATACTTATCCTTAACAGCACCTAATGAAGAACTATACTACAAGATACATAGACCAGTACTTGAAGCTAAGAATGCTTGGAAGATCTTCAATAAGAGTTTAGAACTTTTAAGTACTTTAAGAACAAGAACAGTCATTAGATTAACCTTAATAAAGAATATAAATACTGATGATAAGTACATTAAAGAATTTGCTGAACTTGTAAGAAAAGCAAATCCACACTTTATTGAAATTAAAAGCTACATGAGTCTAGGCTACTCACTACACTACTTATCTAGAGAGAACATGATGAGACATGAAGAAGTTAAAGAATGGTCTAGAAGATTCTTAAGAGAAGTTAATAAAGATTTTAAACACTTTGAATATATGGATGAACAATTAGATTCAAGAATAGTAGTTCTTAGAAGTATTAAACGTAAAATTGATAGATATATTAAAGAGGTGAAGCCTAGAGTTGAGAATTAGGGAGAATTAACGTTATAGAACTTAACAATATTATCAACATTAACTTTCCATAAGTAATCCTCGTTAAGATTCTTCTCTCTCATAATTTTCAATTCATACTCGATCATTTTCCAAGGCTCAACTACTATGCCAGGTCTTTTAGGATCATCTATAAAATCACTTTCAATTAAGTATTTAGGTTCAAAATTCATAGCAATTCTCAATATAGGTTCAATTCCTGGAGTACTAGCTATTAAATCACTACTAATAGCATGTTCTAAAGTTCCTGGTCTTGCATGATGAATAAGAATTTTCTCTCTAGGAACACCTAATCTACTTACTCTCTTAATAATGTCCAGTATTGTTATGTATCCCGCTTGTTCCAGATGCAGATGGATAATCATGTTATAATCCTTTACAAGTTCTAAAACTTTATCAAGAATTAAATTAGCAAGAACAAGAAATTGAGGTTCAGTCTTGTAATGTTGTCTTCCAATCTCAGCAATACCATTAACTTCACCTTCCTTAAATAGTTTAACAACATGATCAATAACTTTATCTAGAAAGTTAAGTACTTCCTCAAGTTTTAACTTCTTAACGTTAACAAGCTTATCAATATCTGCTGGATGAAAACCAACAAGACAAGCAATTTCTAAACCCTCCTCCTTAGCTCTTTTACACTCTTTAATAGCAATTTCATGAGCTCTGAAGTAGTTATCTAAGGTTAAATCCATACCGTAATGATGTGGAGATAAACCAATAAAGGCAATAAACCAACCATTAACTCTCTTGAATTTTCGTGCAATTTCTCTAGCACCAAGACCGTGGATGGGATTGAAATGACAATGAGCATCAGCAAATATAATGTCCATATGAAGGTTAAGTAAAATTTCAACCCTTATATACTTTTCACTCTTACATACATGATGAAGCACTTAACTTGTACAATATACACGTACACTTTATTAATTCCACTCATAGCAATCTAACTCAATGACCAAAATAGAAATTCGTAGAAGACTCGTTGTTAAAGATT
>NJDF01000027.1 GCA_002254895.1 Thermoprotei archaeon ex4572_64 | reverse complement strand
TAGCCATTACTGTTCCAAAGTCAACTCCATGCTTCCTTAAAATCTCAATTCCTCTGATAGTTCTATCCCACGTTCCTCTTCCTCTCAACTCTTCATGACTCTCTTTATCTCCATCAAGACTAACGTATACGAAGACGTCACATCTTCTTAATAGCTCTGCAATCTTATCATTAATACATATGGCATTAGTGACTAAGCTTATACTCAAATTTTCACTATACAATTTTCTCAGAACATGCTCAAAGTGCTTGTGAATAGTCACTTCACCACCACTTAATCCAACGTGTTGAATATTCACTTCTCTAAATGCTTCAATAATTCTCAACTTATCATCTAGACTTAACTCATTATCTAGGCTGAATCTCTTAGCGTAACAGTGAAGACAATCTAAATTACATCTTGATGTGAGGATCCAGATAACTACTTTATGTCTTCTCATGCTTTGTACGATATTACTACTGTGGGAATTTTCTTAAACACTAGCACTAGCAGTAGTGTTGAAAGGAATGAGAGGTCTAGATCACGAATTAGCAATTTTTAAGAAGTTTTTCAAAGATTCTGAAATCTACCCAATTCTTGAAAGAGTCCTAGAGGGTGAGGACTTAACCTTCAAGGAGTATGTAGAACTTCTGGAAAGTCAAGATATTCATGCACTTGGCTTTGTAGCTAATGTGCTAACCAACACACTGACAAAGAATTACGTATCTATTGTCAACAATGTTGTAGTTAATTACTCAAACATATGTGTTGCTAGATGTCCATTATGCGCATTTTATAGAGATCCAAATTCGTCAGAAGCCTATACCTTACAACCTAAAGAGATACTCGAACAAGTATACAATGCATGGGTTAAGTATGGAGTTACTGAAGTACACTTTAATGGAGGTTTTAATCCAGAATTAAGTATTGAGTATTTTGAGGAAGCTTTTAAATACATCAAATCTAAAATTCCAAGTATCATAATTAAAGGACTAACTATGGCTGAAGTGTGGTTCTACGCCAAGATTTGGAGAATGAGTTATAGAGAAATTCTTGAAAGGCTAAAAATTTCAGGTCTTGACGTCATCTGTGGTGGTGGTGCTGAAATTTATAGTGAAGAAGTTAGAAAGATAATTGCGCCAAGGAAGTTAAGTGGTGAAGAGTGGATTAGAATTGCTGAAATAGCACACTCATTAGGAATTCCAAGTAACGCAACAATTCTATATGGACATGTTGAGAAGAGTGAACACATTATTGAACACCTACTGAAGGTAAGAGAACTTCAAGAAAAAACTAATGGTATACTCATGTTCATACCCTTAAAGTTTAGTCCATGGAATACTGAGCTGCATAGAAAGGGCCTAGTTAAGGAGTTAGCTCCAGCAGTTCTTGATCTAAAGATCACAGCTCTTTCTAGAATTGTACTTAAAGATAAAGTTGTAAAGATAGGAGCTTACTGGATAGGTCTTGGTAAGAAACTTGCACAAGTAATGCTTAACTTTGGCGCTAACGATCTTGTAGGTACTATGATTAATGAGAGAGTTTATAGAGAAGCAGGAAGAGCAGAAATGGCAACTATGGAAGAATTATCACATATGGTTAGAGAAGTAGGAAAAACACTAGTACTAAGAGATACATTCCATAAAGTGATTAAGGTGTTAGAGATGAATTAGAAGTTCAGCATTACTACGAGTCTAGAAGTCAGACATTACTTAACACATCATGACTTGATCTAAATACTTAGACTTCACCCTTATTAAATTTAAGAGTTATAACGTTTAGGAGGTACTTAAGTCAAATAACATTTTTTATCACCTTAAAAGATAAGATTTATAAGTACTTCTTTATCATGAATTCTCTCGTGCCAGGTAGAGGTAAGAGAAGAGAATTTCCACTTTCAAAGATTATTGAGCATGAATTAACACCTAAAGCTGAGATTGTACCTAAAGAAGAAGCTAGAAAGATTCTAAAGGAGTTGAATGCAACTCCTTGGCAACTTCCATGGATTAGAGCCAGCGATCCCTTAGCTAGGATACTTAACGCAAAGCCAGGAGATATCATTAAGATTACTAGAAAATCACCAACTGCAGGTGAAGTAGTTGTTTATAGATTTGTAGTTCCCGGATAAAGCTTGAGCAGCACATTATACTTATTGGCTAAATACTCTCCTACAATTAACGTAACGTTTAAAAGTGATAATTATCAAGGTTAAGGAGAATGTCTAGAGTCTACATTCAGAGCTACTCATTAATTACGGGTGGTAGATATTATGATAAGAGTATTAGTGATATTTTTGCTGAAGTTTTTCTAAAAGCTTGGGATAGTGCAGGTAATCCAGAGATCGACATGATATATGTAGCGTCAGCCTTCTCTGAACTAGTGAGCGAACAGTTAATACTACCATCATATTTGTGTGAGTATGTTAATCTTGAAGATACGCCGTGTGTGAGAATTGAAATGGGGGATGGCTCGAGCGGCCATGCCATTCTTGAAGCTTATAAAGCAGTAAAAAGTGGTGAGTGCAGTACTATAATGGTTATTGGTGTTGAGAAAGTACATGACGTTGTAAGTTATAGATTAAGCAAGTTTTTGGGGATGATGTGCAATTCAGACTATGAGTACTTCTTCGGAATAACGCCAGCAGCACTTGCAGCCTTGATTATGAGAGAGTATATGATTAAGTATGAATACAATTACGAGGACTTGGCTGAATGGATAATCAAGATGCATGAGAAAGGTAGTAACAATCCATATGCATACATGAGAAAGAAAGCTAAGATTAAGGATATAGTAAGTTCAGAAGTTATCTCCGACCCCTTAAGACTATACGATATGGCACCATTAGTTGATGGTGGAGCAGCAATAATAATCTCAAATAGACCTAACAAGACTGATGGTGTGATTGAGATCAGCCATGTAGTATCTAGCTCATGTAATGAGTCATTTAATGAGAAGGAGGATTTAACGTTATTAAAATCTACAATTAGAGCTAGAGAAAGATTATCAAGGAAAGTTGAACTTAAAGATGTAGGTATTCTTGAAGTTCACGATACCTACAGCATCTTGGGAATTCTTGCAGTTGAAAATTTAGGCTTTATTAAGAGAGGCGAGACACCGAGACTTATGAAGAGAGAGAGTCCTGACTTAGAGTTGAAATTCACGATTAATCTCAGTGGTGGTTTAAAATGTATGGGTAACTCTATAGGTGCTTCAGGAATGTATCAAACAGTGTGTGCGATAATGGAATTACTCAATGTTCAACCTTTCACAAATATTAAGTCAGAATACGCGTTAATACAGGACATGGCGGGCATAGATAGATCGACAGTATTAACACTACTCAAGAGGGTGAGTTAATGGTTGAACAGAAAATTCAAGTACCTAAATATTGGAGAAGAATACCACAATACTATAGACTAGAAGCCACAATGTGTATAAAGTGTGGTAGAGTTTACTATCCACCAAAGAGAGTATGTAAATGTGGTTCAAGAGAATTCAAACTCATCAATCTCTCAAGTAATGGTAAGCTGGTAAACTATACAATTCTTCACCAAGTACCTATAGACTATGAGAAGCAGAGACCAGTAATTATAGGTCTAATAGATCTTAATGGTGTTAAGATTTTAGCACAATTAACAGATATTTTAGAACCTGAAAAACTCAGAATTGGTCTAGAGGTTGAGAAGACTGTGAGAATTATCAAGCACGATGGCATACATGGTGTAATAACGTATGGTTATAAGTTTAGAACTAAGATAGTTGAATAATAATGTCAACAAGCTATTGAGAAAAGTGAAGCTAATGAGGATAGTCTAATTATCGAATTGGGAAATATCGATAGAGATAAGTTAATTGATGAAGTTATTGAAGTGTTAGGTAGGGAGTTAAAGATACCTAAAGCAATACTTGGTAACGTTAGAGCAAGATTAAAGAAGTTGAAATTTCCAATAACTATAAGTCTAATTGAGCATGAATTAAGTAATGAGCTGTTATTTAAAAGTACTTCTGAAAGTTTCAAAGTGATAATTAGATATCAAGTACTATAGTGTAGTAAGGATTTTAAAGTCATTGTTAAAATATAAAGCAATGTCTCAAGAATTCAAAACCATAGTTAGAATTGGCGATACCGATCTTGATGGAACGAAAGCAACGGCATATGCCTTAACTAAAATTAAAGGTATTGGCTTAATGACTGCATACGCCATATGTAGATACCTAGGTATCAATCCATTAATACCATTAGGTTCCTTAAATGAAGAACTTCTTAAAAAGATTGAGTGGGCAGTTAGGAATTTAAATCAATTTGCTCCTGGATGGTTTGTAAATAGACCTAGAGATCCAGAGACAGGTAAAAACCTACACCTAATAGGTGCTGAACTTATATTAACAGCGAAGAAAGACATAGATTTAATGAAGAAGTTAGGCACTTGGAAAGGTATTAGACATAGACTTGGACTTAAAGTACGTGGACAAAGAACGGTAACGACAGGAAGACTTGGACCTATTGTTGGAGTATCGAAAGGTAAAAAGTAAACTGATGAATAAACTGACTCCAGCATTTCACGATTACTACATCATTATCAAGTTTAGAAGAATTGAAGAGTATGTAAGCATTGTAGATTCAGAAGCATCACTTACCCAGTATTGTGAAAATTGATATACTCTAATTAAGGTTGAAATAAATTTATAAAGTCCTTCATAAATTTGCTCTTAGATTACCTTATGGGTGATCCTAAAAAATCTAAGAAGAAGTACATTGAAGGTAAGCCTAAGAAGTTATGGAATAAACAGTTGCTAATGGAGGAACTTCAACTTGTTGGTGAGTACGGTCTTAGAAATAAACGTGAACTTTGGCTTGCAAAGACAATTTTAAGGAAAATTAAACACAGAGCTAGAGCCTTACTTGCTCTACCTATAGATGTTAGAGTTCAGGAAGAGAAGGTATTTAAAGAAAAGCTGTACAGGATGGGCTTCATACACGATATTGACGTACCTCTAGATGCCATCTTATCACTTGATGTTAGAACCATACTTGAAAGAAGATTACAAACACTAGTATATAGGAGAGGTCTTGCAAGAAGTATATACGAAGCTAGACAACTAATTACACATAGACATATAGCTATAAATGGTAGAATTATTAACGCACCTAGCTTTCTAGTACCTAGAGATTTAGAGGATAAAATCACTTATGCACCAACATCACCACTATATAAAAGGCTAGTTCAGGGACTTCCCGTATTTGGTCCAACTCAATCCTCTTAATTTTCAGGAAAACTTAATTTAACACTTTAGTAGAGTTAGTACTAATGGTTAAAAGACATAAACTTAGCGGTAAAGATGTTAAAGAGTTAGCCAAGGTACTTAATCCTCATCTTGCAGAACTTCTTAAAAGCGCTGATGATGTTGAAATATATGAAGTTAGTGAATCATTAACACTATACCTCCTAGATTATAGACCACTAATTATGAAAATAAGTACTAACATCAATAGTGAAAGTCTAGAATATATTGTACCCACATTAGTGACCCTAAACACATACCTCAAATTGAGAGAACATTCACTACCTTGGAGATAAAATTTGGAAATTATGTGAAGAGTTAATAAAGACTAGTAAGAGATAATAATTAATGAAGGTAGATCGTAATAAAATTATTGAGGAAGTTGTGAAAATTCTAAGTAAAGGTGTTGAAAATTTATCAATTGAAGAAGTTGAAAGAGTAAAGAAATTAATACCTTCAGTAAGTGATGAGTTATCAATGACTAGAAGTAGAAGTGAGGTTAAGCTTCTCATTAAAGTTCTTGAAAATTTAGAGAAGACTAAGAGAGAAAAGTCATGAATAATGTTAACAATGTATTCAACTTACTACATCATAGACTTTTAAAGGTAATCACTAGTGAAGGTTATGTAGAACCAACACCTGTACAGAAGATAGCTATTCCATTAATTCTTAAAGGATTGAATGTAGTTATAACAGCACCTACAGGTACTGGTAAGACTGAGGCTGTAATGTTTCCAATTTTTTCTAAAATTCTTGAAAATCTCAACATAGGCAAAACTGAAGGTATACAAGTGCTCTACATAACTAAGGATGAAAGATATTGCTGAAAAGTTGGGAATAACAATTGATGTTAGACATGGAGATACACCTAGAAGTGTTAGGAGAAGGCAAGTAGAGAAGCCACCACATGTACTAATAACAACACCAGAAACTTTTCAGTTTGTATTAATTAATAGAAAGTTGAGGAGAGCTTTAACAAAGGTTTGGTGTGTTGTTGTTGATGAAGTTCATGAGCTTATAAACGATAAGAGAGGAATTCAACTATCTGTAAGTCTTGAAAGACTTGCTGAACTTTGTGGAAATTTTCAGAGAATTGGTCTCTCAGCCACCATAGGTAATGCTGAACTTGTCTTGAAGTTTCTATGCAATGAGAGTGAGGGCGAGGTAGTCTCTGCACCCATGTTTAAAGAAATTGAAATAACAGTACATAGACCTCTACCTGAGAATCAACAATACAGAGAACACCTATCTGAGGTTGAGGCAAGATTAAGATTTATTACAAATTACGCGAAGCAGCATAGGTCAATTCTCATCTTTGTAAATACTAGAGACACTGCTGAACTTCTAGGTAATAAATTATCAAAGTCTAGTAACTTAGCTGTAGGTGTATATCATGGTTCTTTAAGTAGAGAAGAGAGAGAAGAACTTGAAAGAAAGTTAAGAAGAGGCGAAATTAAGGCTATAGTATCTACGTCAAGTCTTGAACTTGGTATTGATATTGGAACTATAGATGCAATAGTGCAATATATGAGTCCGAGACAAGTCACCAGACTTGTACAGCGTGTAGGACGCAGTGGTCATAAGTTTGGAGAAAAGTCCATAGGTATCATAATTACAACAGACCTAGACGATACTTTAGAGGCTATAGTTATTGCTTCTAAAGCAATAAGTCAAGAGCTTGAAAAAGAAATTGAATACCATGAGAATGCACTAGATGTACTTGCTCATCAAATTGTAGGTATAGTCTTGGATAAGAGAATTGACAACAATGTTGTAAAGATTGAAGATATATACAACATAGTCAAGAGAGCACATCCATATAGAAGGTTAAGTATGGATAAGTTTATGAGAGTTGTAAATTTCTTGAAAGAAAGAGGACTTATAGGTTTTGATAATGATAAGGTATACCCAAGGAGAGGATCGTTAAAGTATTACATAGACAATGCATCGACAATTCCAGACGAAATTAAGTACTCAGCCATAGATGTCATAAGCGGTAAATATGTTGGTGATCTTGATGAGGAATTCATATCAACTATAGACTTAAACTCAAAGATAATACTTGCAGGTAAGGTTTGGAAAATCGTGAATATTGATTCAGATAATAGGAGAGTCTACCTAGAACCTTGTGCAGATATTAGTGGCGCTATTCCTTCATGGATTGGTGAGGAGATTCCTGTACCTTTTGAGATAGCTCAAGAAGTCGCCAAGCTCAAGATTAATTTAAAAAGAAGATATTATAAGAATGAAATTGCTAAAGAATTGAAAAGATATTGCAACGTAACTGAAGATACTATAAAGTTCGTAAGAAATGAATATTCAAAGCTAATTGAGAATAATGTTCATGTACCTGAATTAGGGGAAGTGTACATTGAGTATTGCGGCAAGAACGTAGTCATACATTCATACTTGGGAAGTAAAGGAAATGAGGCCTTGGGAATATACTTATCTAGATATTTAAGTAGAGATAAGGGTGTAAGTATTGGATATAGAGCAGACCCGTATAGAGTGTTATTAACAGCCCCAATACCTATAAGTCTTGATGATCTTACGAGAGCACTAAATGAAAGTAGAGAGAATGTCTTAAACATACTGATTGAAGGTATTGAGTATAGCAAGCTATTCAAATATAGATTCACACACGTTGCAAGAAGATTTGGAATTATCTCAAAAGGAGCTTTATCAAGTATGAGTACTGATAGACTAGATAGACTAATCAGGACGTATAGAGATACGCCAGTGTATGAGGAAACTATAAGAGAAGTAATTACTGATAAGTTAGACACTAAACACTTACTTGAGCTTATTGAAGATGTTAGGAGAAGTTCTAAGAAGTTAAATATTGTCAAGTTAAGAGAACTTACATTACTTTCTCTACCTATAGTAAATTCTTTAAATAGAATTGACTTTACAATAGATGGTGTTCCTAAAAGTCTAATTATTGAAATGATTAAGAGAAGAATTGAAGAGAAGAGCATAACTTTAGTATGTCTAAGATGTGGTTGGCACGTCAACGTGAAGATTAAGTATGTAAGTGATACTGTATGTTTGAGATGTGGTTATAGAACTGTAAGTATGCTTAAATACGAAGATATAAACACTGTACTTAAGATCTTAGAGAAGGTTAGAAAGAAGAGATCGTTAAGCACTGATGAGAAGAAATTATGGGATACTTTAAGATATAGAGCCTTAATTCTTCAACAATACGGTAAGTATGGATTAATCGCACTGACAGCGCATGGAGTAGGTACTACAAGTGCTATTAAGAAAATTCTCACCAAAGCAGATACTGAAGAAAAGCTTTATATGCACATTCTTGAAGTAGAGAAGGAGTACTTAAGGACTAGAAAGTTCTGGGAGTAATGCTATCTGGTGAGAATATAATTTCCTGCACGCTCAATCTCTTTCCATCAGGATTTGGATAGATGAAAGTTAATCTATAATTATCTCCAAAAAATATTACTACTAAATCATCATCTAAATACACTTCACCATTGATAAATCTCAGCTTTATTGGCAATCTTTCAACTTCATTAATGACATCTCTTAAAAATTTAATAACTTCACTTCCCAATCTTCTTGTTGATAATGATATGAATAGTGATGTTAAATCCTCACTTAAGTGCTCCTCATAATTAACTAAATATCTACTCTTCAATCTGCTTAGAATTTCCTCTATCACATTATACATGCTCATTACAGAACTTTCAACCTCTAAAGTGCCTTCTGGCAAGTTGAAGACTAGATTCACGAGAACTTCTAGATAGTTATTTTCACTAATTCTTTCAATCTCCTTTGCAATTTTTAACCACTCTCTTCCTACTGTGTCTGAATCATCCTTATATAGAGACATAGCCTTCGTGTTCTTTTATAACCTTAAAAACCCTAGCTCAAAATGTTAATTAGAATAGATACTACTAAGACAAGAACTTATATACTTCTGATAGAAAATCTAGATTTGAAATATTACCATGAGAATTATCAAGAAAAGAGGTTTTGAGGAGAATTTTGATAGAAATAAACTACTCACTAGTATTGAAAGGGCTGGTGTAAAAAATGCTGAGCTAGTTCTTGAGAGTGTTATTAAGTATCTAAATGGTAAAGAGAAAGTATCGAGCATGGATATCAGTAATCATGTTCAGCTTATAATGTTGAACCTAGTACCTGAAGATATCAAATATCATGAGGCAGTAAGAAATTATCTACTATGGAGTATATATAAGGACGTTTGGGGAAAGGAGAGATTATATCGTGAAAATCTGTCTGATCTTTATCGATACGGTTTTAAGGATTGGCTAGATTATGGATTGAAGAATAATATTTTCGATAAAGAGAAAGTTAAGTTCTATCTTGAGCACATTGATGAACTTGCAAGATATATAAGACCTGAAAGAGACTTACTATTAACCTATAACTCTGTTAGAGTATTGGCTAGCAGATATCTGCTTAAGAGAATTGAAAATTTGACCTTCTTTGAGGCACCTCAATACCTCTTCATGAGAGTAGCTATGGGCATAGCCATTGCTGAACTTAATTATGGTGGAGACCCCATATATTGGGCTAAGAAGTTCTATGATACTCTCAGTGAACTCAAGTTTTTACCTAATAGTCCAACACTCTTCAACGCCCTAACAATTTCTGGTGTACTCTCTGCATGCTTTGTTATTGAGATTAGTGACTGTATGACTAGACTTACCCATAGTGGTGATGTTAACTGCATATTTGGCATATACGATGCATTACTACTTACCGGTATTCTTCATCAAGCAGGTGCTGGCACTGGTTTCAGCTTTACAAAACTTAGACCTGAAGGTGATGTTGTAAAGTCAACCTCAGGCACGGCTTCAGGACCTGTATCTTTCATGAAGCTTTTCGACATATCTACTGAAGTAATTAAGCAGGGAGGTAGGAGAAGAGGGGCAATGATGGGTATTCTAGAAGTTTGGCATCCAGATATTGAGAAATTCATACAGTCAAAGACTGGAAGGCTTAAAGATGTAAACTTACAGAACTTCAATATCAGCGTCATGGTTCCTGACATGTTTATGTACAGTGTAGTTAATGATGATGATTGGTATCTAATAAATCCTAGAGAATGTCAATGCCTAATTGAATCGTGGGGTCACGAGTTTAATAAGTGTTATAAACTATGTGTCGAAAAAGTTGAAAGAGGGGAGATAAGTATTTGGAAAAGAATCAAAGCTAAAGAACTATTCATGAAAATTGTTGAGGCAGCATGGGATTCTGGAGATCCGGGAATGCTATTTAAAGATGCAATCAACATTAGACATCCACTTAGACATTTAGGAACCATAATAGCTACCAATCCTTGTGCTGAAGTACCACTATTACCTTTTGAATCGTGTAATCTGGGAAGCATAAACTTGTCTAAATTCATAATCAATGGTAAGATTGACTGGAATGGTTTGAGAGAGACTATAAGTATTGCTGTCAGATTCCTCGATAATGTCATTGATGTTAATAAACTCCCACAAGACACATTAATTGAGGCGAATAGAAGAAGCAGAAAGATAGGTCTTGGAGTCATGGGTCTCGCTGAAGTATTGACAAAGCTCGAAATTCCATATGATAGTGATGATGCACTATACCTAAGTGATAAGTTAGCTGAATGGATAGCATATAATGCAGTAATTTCAAGCATTGAACTAGCTAAAGAAAGAGGAGTCTTTCCAAGTTTTAAAGGTAGTTTATGGAGTGAAGGCAAAGTCATTATTGATACTTGGAGAG
>NJDF01000026.1 GCA_002254895.1 Thermoprotei archaeon ex4572_64 | reverse complement strand
AATCAGCATTGATTTTAAGTATTGAACTTCTAGTTAACCCTCTCTTCACCTCCTCTTAGATTTACATCCAGGTCCGGAGCATCGGGTAAGTGCACTTCACATCTATGATTTTTTACTAACTTAATCTTCCACGATCTAGAATCAACATTTCAGATTCAACATTTACCTAGTAACGATAATACTTATAAATAGGTACTGAACTTTAAGATTAACTTGGTGATTAGTCTTTGCCAAGAGTGTAAATCAGATACTTAAATGTAGAGATAGAAAGATCATAATAGCGTATGACAGGTTAACAACGTCATGCTTAGAACTACATAGACTACTTAAAGATGAATTCCCAAACACTACACTCATAAATGTTAACAACACTATACTTAATCTCAACGATGAAGCTCTACTCTTAGTTAATGTACAATCACCAGTTAAGGCACTTCACATATCATCAATGTTTAGAGAGTCTATAAATAGTTTTGAAACTTTCTTAAAAACACACGACAGAGTAGTTATGTATAGTGTGCTGAGTAGACATGACATTAAGGTACCTGATATAAGATTAATAGTAGGTTATGTAGGTAATAGCAACCTAAATATCGATATTAAGTATCCTGCAGGTATATTTTCACCGCTTAGGGAGGTAGGAATTGATGGTGTAGTTACAAGTCTTGAAGGATTAAAGTCAATTCTCGAGTATAGAGCATTTATGAGAAATCCACACACAATAACTAGCATACTATTTAGATGGCCTGGTAGTGTTGAGAAGTGTCTTGTCATTGATGATTACGTATCTTTAAGAAAGTATGAAGATTTAGCTTTAAAGATATGTGAAGTCCTTAATTGTAAAGTTTGTGAAATATACTTCACCCATGACGAGTATGTAATAGATGTTAATCCTGTACCTGAACTTTCAGGTAAGAACTTAATTGAGAAGTACGTTAGGCTTGTTAAGAAAGTAATTAAAAAGTAATGATATTCATGATCTTTAAAAGTTAAAAAGTCTCTTGCTTAAGGGCTAATTTATGTCTGTAAGAGTTGGTATTCTTGGTGCTTCAGGCTTTGTTGGTGGAGAATTGTTAAGAATACTTACTAATCATCCTGAAGTTGAAGTTACAGTAGCAACTTCTAGAGAATATAAAGGTGAATTTGTCTATAGAGTTCATCCACATCTTAGAGGATTGACAAATCTTAAATTTATAGAACCAAATCTTGACAAGATAATTAATAATTGTGATGTTATCTTTCTAGCACTTCCTCATGGTGAGAGTATTAAGTGGGTACCTAAACTTTACGAGACGGGATTAACTATTATTGACTTATCTGCAGATTTTAGATTAAAAGATCCTGAAGCCTATGTTAAGTGGTATAGATGGGAAAAACCTCATCCATATCCTGATCTTTTACAAAAAGCCATATATGGATTACCTGAACTTCATAGGGAAGAACTTAGAGGTGCAAAATTAGTTGCAGTTCCAGGATGCATGGCAACTGCAGGCATTCTTGGTCTTGCACCTCTAGTAAAAGCTGGAGTTGTAAGTCTCGATAAGATAGTTATTGATGTAAAAATTGCAAGTAGTGGTGCTGGTGCACATGCACCAAGACTAGATCTACACTCATACAGAACATACGTTGTTAGGCCTTACGAGGTTGCTCATCATAGGCATGTAGCTGAAATTGAGCAGGAATTATCAAGAATTGCTGGTGATGAGGTGAGAATAGCCTTTACACCACATGCTGTAGATCTTGTACGTGGAATCTTAGCTACAGGACATTCATGGTGTAAGAGGCAGGTAACAGAGCCAGACTTGTGGAAGATCTTTAGATCCATGTATGGTAATGAACCATTCATTAGAATTGTTAAGGATAGAACGGGATTGCATAGATATCCAGACGTTAAGTACGTTATTGGTAGTAATTTTGCAGATATAGGTTTTGAAATTGACGATAGATTAGGAAGAATAATAACCTTCACAGCCATCGATAACTTAATGAAAGGTGCAAGTGGTCAAGCAGTACAGTGTTTCAATGTAGTTATGGGTTATGATGAGAAAACAGCACTTCACTTACCATCAATTTTTCCAGTCTAAATTATTATTGTCTCCTCATTATCTGGCACATGTATATTGTCTATACCGTAGAGTTCACGTGCTTTTTCTGAAAATCTATATGCACTTAACTTCTCCGTATGTATCATTAGTATCTTAGTGTCTGGTCCAAATCTCTTAATGAACTTTATAATCTCTTTCTTATCTAGGTGTGCACTAAAATCTAGCCAGTAAACTTTTGCTTCAACAATGAATTCACCACCAAGCCATACTCTACCTTTAGTTAACAGTGAGAAACCAGGCGTACCTGGTACTTGAAAACTCGGCATAATTATTGCATTCTTTCTACTCCTTCCAAGCTTTTTCAAGTAAAACAACACTGCACCTCCCTTAAGCATTCCTGCAGGTGCTATTATTATGCAAGGTTCTTTAACTATATTTCTTCTAAAATAGTCACTAGGAACGTCAATGCAGTACTCAATAGCTCTTCTGTATAGGTTATAATCTCTCAAGTATTGAGGATACTTTTGAATAATCTCATTAGCTACTCTTGCAAGTCCATCAATAACTATGGGGTAATCATTGAGCTTATACTTGATTAATGTTAACATGATTTCTTGCGCTCTACCAACTGCAAAACTTGGAATAAGTACAGAACCACCACTGCTTAATGTATCTTCAATAATACCTACAAATTCTTTCTCAACTTCTACTCTGGAGGGATGAGTGCCATTAACGTAAGTTCCCTCCATAATTATCAAGTCAACTTTACTTCCAACTTCGCCAAGGTCTGCTCCTCTCAGTAAGTTGGTATCTATGGTATTAAAGTCTCCTGTAAAGAGTATTCTATAACCATCAATGTCTATGAGGCTCATCATGCTTCCTGGTACGTGACCTGCATTGATGAAGCTAATACTTACCTCATTAACACTTACCTCCTCACCATACGTTACAGGATACGTATTCTCTCTAACTCTATTTATCTCCTCATACTCGAAAGGTAAGTAGTATCCACTAAGTTTTAGAAAATCCTTAATCAATAGTTCTGAAAGCTCTATAGTTAGTGGTGTAGTATAGAGTGGCACGTTATGACTAATATATAAACTTGGAAGTGCTCCACAGTGATCTAAGTGTGCATGACTTAAAATTACTGCATTAATATCTTTAGGTCTAACGTGTTGTGGAAATACTGGTCTATCTTGTTCATCAAATTTTACGCCATAGTCTAGAAGTATTGTTGTTCCTGTTCTTAGATTCTTAATACTCAAACCTACTCTACCAACTTCTCCACCACCACCAAGTACGTCAATTCTGATAGACATCTCTTCTAAACGCGATATCTAGACTATTTTAGAAATTTTTAATGCTTCTCTAATTTCTAAAGATCTAGGTAAAGAGTTGTTAAGATTTTTGAAATTTTAAAATACCCATAAAGCTGAGTTATCTAACGATGCTGATAGATAATGTTATATGTACCCTATGTGTTGTTGAGTCTAGATTAAGAGAGCTTAGAAAGTTAGGTATCGATACTAGAGAAAATATTAAGGAGATACTTAATACTGACAGAACTTTCAAAAAATCCTGACCCTCACCTTGATGATAAGCTTGAGCTTGAACACTACTTTCAGAGACTTGTAGAGCAAGTCTCTCTAGATAAAGTTGAAGATACTCTTGAACTATTAGAGATAGCAGCTAATGCAAATGCTGTTGATGTACCTATGAGAGAGTATGAAGTAGATACTAAAGATATTCTTCAACATCTTAGACATGAAGTTCTATGGCTTGGCATAGATAAGAGCTATCTCAAGAAGTTAATGGAGAGCAGGATTGATGAGGTAGTGTATCTACTTGACAATGCTGGCGAATTCGTTATTGATAAATTACTAATTAAGAAACTTACAGATATGGGTTTTAAGGTTAAAGTAGTTGTGAGAGAAAAACCCTACGAGATTGACGTAACTTACGACTACGCTGTGAGAAATCTTAATGAGGAAGTTGAGCTAATAAGTACTGGTAGCAATTACCCATTTTTCTCAACAAACATTGTGAATAAACTGATCAGTAATTCATCAATGATTATCTCTAAAGGTATCGCAAATCTAGAATCATACATGGAGAGACCAGTGAATGTGAATGCCGTATTTCTCTTAAAAGTCAAGTGTAAACCTATAGCTAAATACTTAAACGTTGATAAGTACTGCACTGTCATAACTTCAAGTAATTATGTGTTAAAGTTTTTGAAAAATTTCAATTCAATACAATACTTTAAATAGTTTAAAAGTAAACTTAAACACGATGAGATTCATACTTCAATGCAGACTTGGGAAGGTTGAGAGGACAGGCTTTAAGATTGCCATTATAGGTTCAGGACCTGCAGGCCTCGTAGCTTCAGGCTATTTAGCTTGCATGGGTCATGAAGTACACGTGTATGATAGACTTCCAGAACCTGGAGGTCTAATGATGTTTGCAATACCTAGTGAGAGAATACCTAAGCAAAGTATTAGAGCTGGTGTTGAAGAGTTAAGACAAGTTGGTGTGCACTTCCATATGAAAACTAAAGTCACTAGTGATGGTTATGAAGTTGTTGGTGATGATGTTGTTGAAAAGACTGTAAATTTTGAAGATGTGATTAACAATCATGATGCAGTACTGGTAGCTACAGGCACTTGGAAATGTAGAAGACTTGGAATTCCTGGTGAAGAACTTGAAGGAACATACACTGCACTAGACTTTCTATATAGAAGAAGACTTGAAGAGCTTGGATATGAAGTAAGGAGGAAGTACAAGATTGGTGAAAGAGTTGCCATTATTGGAGCTGGTCTTGCAGCTATAGATGTTGCTTATGAGTTGCTAAAAATGAAAGTCAAGAACATAATGATTCTCTATAGAAGAACTATTAATGAGGCACCAGCTGGTCATGGCGAGATTAAGAAGCTAGTAAGTAGAGGAGTACAGTTTATCGAGCTTGTAGGTATTAACAAAATTATAGGTAAGGATAGAGTTGAAGCTGTAGAACTTATTAAAATGAAGCTCACAGATAAAGTTGACAAAAGAGGTAGAAAGATGTTTGAACCTGTACCAGGAACTGAACACTACTTAGAAGTCGATAATGTAATTCTAGCTGTTGGTGAAGAACCAACACCACCATTTAGACGAGAATGCTGTGGAATGTAATGCCTTAAAGACAGGTCTTGAAGCTGCTAAGAATATTCATAAATTCCTAACTACAGGAAGCTGGGATTTCTAAAATACCTACATATTATCAAGTTAATTTACGAGATGTTAAAAATATCTATCAAAAGTTCCTGTAAGTAAATGTTTAATAATTGGAAGAGAAGTATTGATGATTTAAGTAAAGGAACAATTAGAAAGCTAATAATCATGTATCGCGATGATAACGTCAAGAAAACCATACTTAAAGAACTTCACAATAAGTTTAGAAGTATAAATTGTGTAGACATCAATGATCTTCTTGAGAAGAACATCAATGTGTTAAGAAGTGATGTACTGATTCTCGATAATTTTGAACTTATCTTTCTAAGTTCAGAACTGCGTGATAATGTTGTAAATCTTTTAAAACAAGTTGATGAAGATGTTAGGATAATTATATTGCTCTCCTTACCTGTAATTCATGTTGATCTTGAGAGCTATGGTGAGCTAATAAGTCTTCTTAAAGACTTTGAGAGAATCATAATTGAAAGTCATGAGGTGAGTAGTGAGGTGATTTTGAAAGGTAAGGGTGTATTTAATTTTTTAAAGATTAGTGATAGAAAGTTAAGTACACTATCTAAAAGATATGGCAATCTTATTAGCGTAATCTTAAATGATGATAATTACGTAATTTAAATGTAGATCCAATATCTAATAGTACATTTAGGTTCTATTAGTCTAACAATGGTTAATTCCCTATACTCAGGTTTGGTTTCTAGTAATATTCTTACAAAATTTCTAATATTATTAACGTGCAGTGATGCTAGTAGAAGATTTCTCTCACTAATTTCTTCAACGTCAGCGTCTATATTGTTTTCTATGAGGTCTGGAAGTCTTGGTTTTGCTAAAGTCCAAGGTTCTGAGTCATGTCTATATGCATATATCTTCTCAATAGTCTTTCTACCAAGTTTAGTCTCATTAATCTTATTAACAATATCATTCTCATTAATGTCTAAGGTTAATGCTAGGTATGTAATTTCTCTTCTCGCAAAGTACTTATATGTAGGTACTTCAAAAGTCTTGACTTTAATGTTATTGAAAGATTCAATGTGTGCAGGTGTTTCTTTAATGAGCTCTGTAATTAATGACATGGTATTATCTAGAATTTAGGTCTTTAAAATAATTCCTCATTGATATCTAGTTAGTATTACCTCAATAACGCTATTCTCATCAAATCCCTCAACATCTTCAGATATAATAATCACGCCATTACTTTTACTTAAGGTTGAAAGTACACCACTACCTGTAAGAGCTAGTGGTTCAATGATGTAGTTATTATTCTCTCTACAGACTTTCACTCTCACTAGAGCTTTAACATTTATTGGCTTGTTAATTCTTCTCAATAATTTACCTTTAACTGTAGGTCTCAATTCGTCTACACCATCTATTAACTTTAAAAGTATTGGTCTAAGTAGAAACTCGAAACCTGTAAGTGCAGCTACAGGAAAACCACTAAGCATGATTACTAGCTTACCATTAATAATAGCTACACTTGTTGGTCTTCCAGGTCTGATAGCTAATCCGTGACAGTAGTACTCAGGATCTAACTTTAATACTGCTTTAAACGTTAAGTCACGCTTACCAACAGATACACCACCAATAGTTACTACAAGGTCATGACTTGATAAGACCTTCCTTAAAGTGTTAGCAATCACGTCATCATTATCAGGTACTACTCCTAGGTAAGTAACTTCACATCCAAATTCTTTAAGTAGTCCTTCAACTACATATCTTGTGGAGTTTATGATCTTTCCATAAGGTATCTTCAAGATATCATCAACTTCATATAGTTCTACAAGCTCATCTCCTGTACATAATAGTGCTACTCTTGGTTTGTAAACTTCGACTTGTCTATATCCAAGACTTGCAAGTACAGCTATATCCCATGGCCTTAACTTAGTGCCTTTCTTGAGAACAAGCTCTCCTTTTCTAAAATCTTCACCTTTCTTAGAGACATTACTATACGGCACTATTGGTCTAGTTACTTCAATAAAATCTTCTCTAATATTCACATCTTCATACATGACCACAGCATCAGCATTTCTAGGTAAGGGAGAGCCTGTAAATACCTCTACGGCCTCACCTCTCTTTAATTCGTAAGATTCAGGTTTTTCCACTCTTACTATTTTCAATATGGCTGGATTATGTAGTGACGCTCCAAAAGTATCCTCACTACATATGGCAAAACCATCAACAACACTTCTATTGAAGTATGGTATATCTATCTTAGCATAAACGTCTTCAGCTAAATAGTGACCCAATGCTTCACTGATGTTGAGCTTAACTGTAGTGATGCGAGCTTTTAAGTATTGAGAAAGTTCTTTTAAGACTTCATCAACTCTCTTCAACTTCTTGAAAAGCTCTACCATTAATGCTTTACTTTACGATTTACTCCTTAATTAAAACTTCTTCTCAATATACTTTACGATTGATTCAACTACGTAATATCCATCACCGTAACCTTCAGCACTACTCGTTCTAGTCCAGTCAGGAAGTTGCCATTTAAAGAACGCTCTTTCTGGATGAGGCATCATTCCAAGAACGTTACCGTCAATATTACATATACCTGCAATATCCATTATTGAGCCGTTGGGATTGTATGGATATTCACCATCTGCTTCAGATCCATCAGGTCTCACGTATTTAAAGACTATCAAGTCATTATTTACAATTTCTTTAAGACTATCTTCATTACTTACAATAAACCTTCCTTCACCATGACCTATAGGTATCCTTAAGGCTCTATCTTTAGGTACTTCTCTTGTTAGTAAGCACTTACCATTATTTACATGTTTGAGATACACCCATCTACACTCATATCTTGCGGAGGTGTTTACTGTTAGTGATACTTGAACACTACTAAGTCCAGGAATTAATCCCGACTCGACAAGAACCTGAAAGCCATTACAGATACCTAGAATGGCTCTACCTTCTCTTACAAATTCTCTTAACTCACTTTCAACTTTAGTAATCAATTTCTTACCCCAAATAGCGCCTGCACGTACGTAATCACCATAGCTGAAGCCTCCAGGAAATACAAGTATCTGGTAGTTTAGAAGTAGTTTTCTACTTCTTAGTAACCTATTAAAATGTGCAATCTCAACATTAACGCCTAAACTTTCAAAAGCTATCTTAGTCTCAATATCACAGTTAGTTCCTGGAACTCTAAGTATTAATACATTAATTTCACTTCTCTTAATAGATTCTCACCTTCAGACAATCTTAATGAAGGACTTATTAAGATTATTCTTACAAGTATCATCTTCACTAGAGGATGTTGAAGAAGACTTATAAAATCTAAGACTTACAGAATTCTCAGAGTAGGTGAGTGAAAAATAACCATAAGAGGGGTCCTCCATGTCGTATCTGTACAGAGAAGATAGTGATATAGGTGAATTTGAACTTAAGAGAGAAGTGAAGGATCCAAGAACTAAGTGGGTTATGAGAATTATCAAGTCCATAAAGAAGTACTACAAGAAATGTCCATACTATGACGTGAAGACTTCAATATGCTTCATAGCTTATGAGAGGAGAGATAATAAATGTCCAAGAGATGGAAGATATGATGGGTGTCCAGTACTTGAACAATTTTTAGAGAAACGTTATGACGAGATTAAGGCTAGTGGTAAATCCTTGCCATACGACTTTAGAGATTTAGCTCTAGTTTAAGGTACGTGACTAATTAAGCACTTAACTAAATTATCAACATCACCATCATGTTGATCTAGGCATTTCATGTAAATTACTGCGTGTTTAAAATTCTCCTGTAAATATTTTGAATACTCTTTCTCCTCATCTCTCAATAACTTCCCTTCACTACTTAGTGGACACTTTTTAATAGTACCTCCAATCCTTAATGGAAAGACTCTGCAAGTTAATGGTCTTGCAGGATATACTTTACATAGATTATTTTCTAGAAAAATACATGACCCATCACTTCTTGATTTTAAGGTTATGTAGATGACTTTTCTCAATTTATGAAGTACTTCATTACTAATTTCAAGATTAAAGAACTTAGCGTAGTCCTCACCACTTACTATCTGTACATATTTCTCAATGAACTCATCGATACTTACGTTTAAATATTTACATAGTCTTGAAATGTCGAAGATAGTCAGAACTATAGGTCCTGATCTGCAACATGTAGCTCCACATTCTTGACAAATACGCAGTTTCTCCACATTAGGAGTGCATAACTTCTTCTCGTTTAAAAAGCTAATTAATGGTAAGAGAAGTGATATTTAAACTGAAAGAAGGACTTATAGTGTAGGGTTTTTACTTTTAAGATTTACCTGCCTCCTTCTTAAAAGTCTCTATAGCCTCCTTAATCATCTGCTTAGCTACATCAGCACTCTTGAAGTCTCTAACTTTTGTCCACTTCCCTGGTTCTAGCTCTTTGTAATGTTCAAAGAAGTGTTTAATCTTACTAAGTACAGCCTCTGGTAAGTCTTTAACATCTTTCACGTTGGCATATGTTGGGTCAATTTTTGGATCAGGTACACCTATAATCTTATGGTCAATTCCTTCCTCATCCTCCATTTCAAGAACACCGATGGGTCTAACTCTAATTACTGTGCCTGGCATTAACTGCACATTACTTACCACAAGAACGTCAGCTGGATCTCCATCAGGCATCTTAGTCTGTGGCACTATACCGTAGTTGAATGGGTAGAACATGGCTGTATATAGTATTCTATCAACCATTACAGCACCAGTATCTTCATCAATCTCATACTTAATGTTCGAGAAAGCTGGTATCTCAATAACTACATAGACATCTTCTGGTGGATTCTTACCTGGTGGTAATTTTTCAAGTTCAATTCTAAAAATTGTCTTAACAGCTTTAAAAGAGTAGGTTTTACATAGCTTGTAAATGTAGAGAGAATTGTAAGAATTGTTTTGCCTACTCTTTCCAATCAAGCTTCAATTCCAACTTGCAAAACTCTCTACAACATCAACGCTACTCTCCTTACTTAACAAGATCTATAATTTGTAATAGACTTTTCACAAACATTTTCATCATTTCTACACTCTAAGGTTTAGGTAAGGTACATCTTCAATTAAGTATTTCTGTAACTTTTTCATAACCTCTCTAGTTCTTTCTGAACCTCTTTCAACGCTTGTGTCTATGTTTCAATATCTAACATTACCTCTATGTTAAGTATCGAATACTTATTTTAACAGCTTTAAATGTCCTGTAACTTTATTCACAAGCTCTTCTGGTGCTGGCCCTATTGCAAGTACTGTTATTGTTCCTGGTGGTATTTCTGTAAGTCCTGCATCTTGAATAATCATGGTTGGTAAGTCGAGTTTTCTTGCTTTTTCTTCAAGTTCAAGAAGTTCATTTAAAGAGTTTACAGCAAGTACAATCTTTTTTTGACCACTTATTAACCATTCATTGAGCCACTCTTTCCAAATCTTATTACTACCTTCAAGTATATTAAGTATAAGTGATACACTTCCATGAGCAACTTGTGCAGCTATCTTACCGCAACTAAGCTTTAAGTCAGTTCTAACAACAATGACTTGCTTGTATGACATTTAAGAATCACGGTAACTATGCTGTTAAAAAATTTAACACTTCAAGACTGAAGCGCTTCTCTAAGTGAGTTCAAAACTTGAGTTCACTGTGTTCTCTCGAGACCTACTCACTGTAGAGATCTACTCTCTACATTTCTTGAAAATCTTGGTCATTAAGATGTTGAAGTCAAAGCTTCATATAAAACTTTTGTCAATAACTTCAAATACACCCTGGCACATGAACTTATCATCACATTGTGAGCAGTCTTACTGATTTGGAAGTGTCTTATGAGTGATGACTTTAATTATCTTCTCCTTCACTAAGTTTAAACTTCATTAGAGTCTGAGGTAGTTGAGGAATAACAATTAATACACCTTAACTTTCTATTTTATCACTACATCTCGAACAAGTACTTGATGTACTTCTTGAACCAGCATAATGTGCTCTACATCCACGTCGTAACGATCTATATTCAACCTTTCTCTGAAGTTTCCTGTACGTTAAGAGATGGCTTGACCTTTCAATCATTCCTTACTTCATCTAAGATGTTGAATTTAAGAATTACTTAAATTCTCCATTACTACCAAATTGTCTTTCTTAACAGGTTGAGGATATGATGTATCTTCATGAAGGTAAAGAAGAATGTATATTCAGGAGAGGAAATGAAGAGATAGAGTAAAACGACTCAAAAATATCTACAAGACAACGTACATACACTAAATAGAGTCCATGAAGAAAAAGTTTAAAAAGTGCTGAAGTATCGTCAATATGATCCCGCGGTCCCACTGAAGCTCGGCTTGGGATGCCGTACGGGGCTACATCTCTAAAGAAGGCCCCGCAGTGCAAGAACCCGAGTGATCCCGGGTTCAAATCCCGGCGGCCCCACCATTACTCAACTTCTCAAACTAGTCTTCCTCTATATACACTTTACACTACTAGACTTGCATGACAATTTAGAGTAATTGAGAAGAGAAATGGAGATGAATTTTTCTAAACGTTAAGTCTTATCAATTATGAATTACCTCCATGACATTGTTAATATAAGTGTCAGGAAGTACGTAGTGCAATGAAGTCATTAACTGTTTCTGGACTTTGACTAGTTATCACATGATCATCAATGACGACAGGTTTATCTACATATATAGCGTTATGATCTTTAAGAATCTGTATTAACTCTGTAGCTGGATAGCATGTTGCTTTCACATTTCTAAGTAGGTCAGCTTTTGCAAGTATTGCAGGTGCTGCACATATAGCAGCAACATACTTATCCTTAACTAAGAACTGCTCAGCTAAGTTACCTACAAGATCAATTGCAGGATCATTTACTTGCCCAGTAACTCTCATATAGACTCCTGGACCACCAATAATAATTAACATATCATAAAGATTGCAAGAAGAAGTACTATAAAGAAGTTTCAATAGTTTATAAGCATCAATACTCCAAACTTATCATATACTCTTATTTCGAGAAGTAAAGGTATGGTGAATGTTAATGAAATAGCGTATAGGCATGAAGTTATGGCTAAGATACCTCCAATAACTTTTCTCTTAAGTAGAAATATTGCTGAAGTGAAAGTTAATACTCCTAGAGACGTGTATAGACTTAGAGTTAATAGAATTGATGGTATCTATATAGAACTGTATCTATGATATTCATAAGGAGGTGTTAATACGTCATGTGCAAGTATTACTGATGGAACAATATTAGTCACACTTACAATTAATAAGATGAAGGAAGACACAAAATCCACTTGCGAACAGCTTCACTCGTAACTTATCACCTTTACTCAATTCTTTAAAAGTTATGATTGTGCAGAAAGATGTCGTGATTACTATTGGTAAAATATATGCTAATAAATTCATGATATCTTCAAAAAGTCTAGGTCTAAGAATTATCTCAACATCACTTGAAGTTTTAGATACGTCATCAATGTAATTAGCAATTGTTAACCATAATCTACTATAACCTTTAAACGTGAGTTTAACGTCATCATGTATCTTATCTGCGATAGTTCTAGGCAATTCATCTTCAAGAAGAACTTTGAAGCCTATTTCTTCTAAATCATCAATATTGACTCTATCTGTAGTAACTATGAATAAGGTAGTGGAGGTTGATCCTTTAGCAACTTTAGATACTTTTAATGGAAAGTATATGTGGTTTGATTTGAATTTATAAACTATAGGTTCTACTGAATGCTAAATCTTCTTCAAGTTCTATAATATCGATTACAAAGTAATTGTATCCTCTATTCACATAATCTTCAATTATGGGCAAGGCAGAATTTAACTTTTCAGGCGATTCTAACCTATATCTCATTATGTAGTTTTTGAGCCAATGTATAAATTCATCAGTATCATTAACTTCAACTACTGTAATATCATGAACATCAATCTTCTTGTGAAAGATTATGGTGATACCTTCTTCAGTAGTACTTGCCATAGGTGTTATGTAAGGAGTGTATGTTCTTAATCCTCTCACTCTTTCATGTACATACTTTATTAAGATGTTAAAAGGTTCTTTACTACCTTTCTCTACTTCAGGAACTGATGGTAATGGTATGATTTCTAGAGCCTTAACCTTACCTGTAAGTCTATCGTAATGGTATGGTATGATGTCTGTTGAGAGAATCATTATCTCATAAGTTCCATTCTATGCAATAATAACTTTCTGATCAGTTACTCTAATAGCTATGTCCTCCCAAGGAATAACGCATCTGTCAGCATACGTAGTGATGGTGAGTGTAGAAATTATTAGTAGGGAGAGTAGTATGATGACATGTCTTGCATAATCTATGTAGCGTGTCATATATTTATTGACTGTTATCTCTGATAAACTCTATGTACTATTAATCTATAGTTCATCAATGATTTCACATGAATTCTTATCTTACATACTTCTTCATAAGTACATCACTAGTTATGACACCTTAATACCTCACTTACTTTTAGCTATATACTCGAGACAGCGTTTTAAGAAGGTACTTCTAAACATTATGCATGGAAGCATTTAGAAGATTTATGTATAGATTTAGAAGGATGTTTAGATGGAGACATAGACATAGATATGGTAAGAGAACTAAACTAGTCCAGGCTAAACCTCAGTAATCAATGTTGTCTTTCTATTCACTATCTTATCTCTACCACCACTCTTAACGGCTTCAATAATTTTCTTTAAAACTTCAGGACTCTTCTCAACTATGGTTCCTGTAACAATAATGTCCGCACCTGCTTTAGCTATCTTGTAAGCTGTTTCAGGTTCTCTAATACCACCACCAATGATTAATGGTTTACTTATGACTCTTCTAACTTTATTAACATTTTCAGGTGGTATTGGTTCTTTAGCACCACTACCTGCTTCTAAATATATAAAGTCAAAACCTAAATACTGAGCAGCAAGTGCGTAAGCAATCATAATTTCAACCTTATCGTAAGGTATTGGTCTTGCGTGACTTACGTACCCAACACAACCACCATCACCAATAATGATGTAGGCTAGTGATATAGGTTCAAGATTTTTAAACCTTTTAGCAATCATTATGGCTGCCTGTGTTTGTGCACCAATTATGAAGTATGGATCAGTACTGTTAAGTACACTCAAAAACCATACAGCATCAGCGTATTGACTAAGACCAGCTACACTTCCTGGAAATAGAATGATAGGTATGGTTAGCTCTGACTTAACTTCCCTTAAGTAGTTGTCAAGCAAGTTACTGCTCACACCTAAACTACCACCAACCATGAGTGCTGAAGATCCGTAATTTTCTGCCATTTTTGCAAGTTTTACAAATTCTTCAAGACTTAACTTATCAGGATCTAAAAGCGTCATGTGTATGGTACCGTGCTTGTCAATTTCACTTAGTAGATAATTCTTAATCTTCACCAGTATGATGGTCTTTTTAAATCTTTTTAAGAATTATCATTTAAACTTAATATCTTTCCTCTCCTTCCTTCTCTTCAATACTTTCATTTTCAGTAAACTCTCTCACACTTTCAGCTTCCTCAACCTCTTCAATAACTTCCTCTTTAAGTTCACTTACAGATACAATCACTTCTCTCTTAGGCTTTATCAATCCTTGATAATACATGTCTATGAACTTGTTAAAGTAGTCTACAGGTAAGTATCCCGGTATGAGGTTCATTTCAGCCTCTAAACCACAATTACCGCAAGTAACTTTAACTCTCTCATCTCTCCTATCGATATTAACGTTAACAACAGTTGCACCACAGTTAGGGCATGTGAAGACTTTAGGAATTCTCTTTTTAGGTTTTAAAAGAACTTTCTTTCTACTTTTTCTCCTACGACCCATTACTCTCAAAACTCTCTAAATCTTCCAAGTTAATATAGTTTTTTCTGCAATGCATTCTCACTTCTCTACAATCATGAATACTCAACAAGAATCACTAACACACCATTGATAAGTATGTGAATTTTCATTCTAAGCTCATACTTACCACAAGTCGATGTGTGAAGTCTTAGGGACATTAATTGAGAGATGAGGTTGAAATGAAATCTGAGGAAGAAAATACATCACGAATCAGTTAAGCCCCGCGGTCCCTATCCTAGCCAGGCTAGACTACGGCCCCTTTAAGGATTATCAAGCATATAGGTTATAAAAACGTTACGTTATGTTGAAAAGCATATATTCTAGCTCAAGTAGTTTCTCTACATGTTTATTTTCCCTCGCGTAAAATTTGAATGCACACTGTGTGGTGAATGTTGTAGAAGATACTGGATACCCATTACTCACATCGATGTCTTAAGAATTAGTAAGTATACGGGTATGGGCATTGAGGAATTCACGGCACTCTTTCCTAAAGAATACACTACAGAGTGGAACTACCCAGTCATTAAGCTTCGTGATAGAAAAAATATTGACTCTTCCTGTATCTTCAATAAGAGAATCAATAATAAGTTAATATGTAGTATTCATCCGGTAAAGCCATACATATGCAGATTCTATCCTTTCGTTTATTGGGAGAATGAGGGAATCATCAAGTTTGAGATTTATGAAAAAGCCTACTCTTTCTGTCCAGGTATTGGTTATGGTTTCTACAATGACTTTAAAATTGAAGTTAAAAGTCTCTTAGAGATTAAGAAAGCAAAACGTGAATATGAGGTAGTAATTACTCACTGGAATAGACTTGTAGATTCAAATCTGGTAGAGGGTACTCTTGAAGAATTCTACACGTACTTAAGAAAGGTATGTCTTAGAGAGTTAGAGTAGAAAGTACAGTATTAACAGTATTGCAGGAATAGTGAAGCCTAAGAAGATCACTAGCTTTGGATCAATTCTAATTCTCTCAAGTTCTTTAGCTCTTTCAAATCTTAAAAGACCTGCAGCTATGAGAGGCATCATGCCTTCTCCAAGTCTTCTCCTTCTAGCCATAGTTGTACTTAACTTTTGGCTATATTTAACACCTACTGTAAGTTCTCAATAATTAACTTCTCAACTCTATGACTTGGTGGTTTAATTATTGAGTTACCCATAGGATCTTCAAGAATAATTGTGAATTTTAGATTTCCACGAATAGCATCATTAATTTTTCTAATGAAGTTTACAATTCTATCTCTAACACCTTCCTCTTCAGTTAAAGTCAACATAGTTTCTGCATAGTCTTTAACCTTATATAGTAAACCTTCAAGTGTTGTTATTAATGCTTCAGCTGCTTGTCCTGGATCTATACTAAATCCAAGTTCAGGACTGTAGATTTTGCAAGTTTTGGATCTAAAGATCAAGGTTTCCGTAACATCCTCTTCATCATCAACAGGATAAATCATTTTTCTAGGCTTTACCTCTTCAACATATTGCAGATCTATATGTCTATAACCGCAACTTGAACATGCATGTATGTGTAGTATAGTTTTTCCAAAATGTGGTATTTCGTAGAGTACTTCCTGAACCTCCATACTTACATTACTACAGAAAGGACACTTCTCAACTGCACGATATATGATCTCACCATATCTTGAAAGATCCATGGCATTAACTTTTGCAGAAACTTATAAAACAGTTACTTTCTTCTCAAAGGTCATGAGTCTTAGTAGAGCAGTAATTGCTATCTTAATCATAATCTTCACATCGATGTTCGTGTATGGATTTTGGGGAATAATCTTCTCACCAATGCACTACTGTTTGACTGTGTATACACTCTTAGTAATTTTCACAATAGTGCTTGGAGTAGTAGCTACATACATAGCGTTTCAGATAAGTAGTAAGGGCACAATACCTGACTTAGCTTTTGTCATCTTATGCATAGTACTCATCATGTATGTCTTAATATTTTGGTATGCCTCAAGTACTAGATGCTAATAGTAGATTCTTGATTAAATCCTTAACTTTAACATACATTAAATCTCTGTTACTTAATGTAAGTACTACAAGTTCAGTATCATCTCTATGAACAAGGCTAGACAACTCTCTATATTTATTATACATGTGCTAACCAATCACTAGCACCTTCTAGGTTAGTTATTCTAAATCCTACACGTACACCGTGTTGTCTAACTTCCTCAGTATAGAAACCTACAAGTACATGCTTATCTTTAAAATCGTTGATAATTTTCTTAATGAGAGTTGTTTTTCCAACTCCTGGACGTCCTGTTATGAATATGATTCTCCTCACCATATTTATCAAGATATATACCTTTTTAAGATTTATTTACTAGAAAGCCATGAACATTCATCAAGTGTATTAGCATGTCTATATACCTTGTAGTTTTAAAACCACATTTACTACAGATGTAGAGTTTTCTCTTATGAAAAGAATTTCTTGAATAAGACTCTGCCCTCTCAACAAACCATTCACGATATTTTTCAACTTTTCTACAATGTTCTAGAAAACCACCATCATGCTGTATAAAGCCAAGCCTAGCCTGATCATCATGTGGAGTTACTTTAAAGTTAAACTCCTTATTTGTGTATGGACATTTAATAACGCCTTGAATATACTTAACGCCATTACTTGTAGTAAACACTACAATATCTACAAACTCTCCCTTAACGCTTTTAGAAGTTTTTAAATTTGAGAGAATCACTGAAGACATAGTCAAGTATGTTCGTAAAGTTAAGTAGTCTTAAAAACATTACTCCATAGTGACATGAGTATTCAGTATTTCGAGATGGATTTAAATTATTCTTACCTACATATAGGCTGCTGAATGAGTAGTATAATCTTAAGAAGGGTAGAACAAGCTATTAAGGATGGCTTAGATAAAAATCATAGAAGACTTTTTGTGCTTGTAGGTAAGAGTGATGAGAAGTTATGTATGTACAGTGTAAAGATTTTACAGACGTTTCATAACTTATGGAGAAGCACTACCTTTATTGAGACTAAGGGAATATACATGTATCAACATGATTGTTCAGACTCATGTAGAAGACTTGATCTCTTTAAGAAAGAACTTGGACATACTGAACACTTAATAGTAAATTACAGACCGTACAAAGAGACTGATCAACTTTTAGGCCTCACTTTCGATTTTGCAATTCTTGATCTTATAGATAATCTTAAACCTAACGATATTGGTAGACTTGGAGGTATTGTTCGTGGTGGTGGAATATACATACTCATGATACCACCACTAGAGTTATGGTTAAGTAGATTAACAAAATTTCAAGAAACACTACTTGTACCTCAATACACACCTAAAGATGTTAGACATTTTCTGAAATTAAGATTTTGGAACAAGCTTCTAAGTCATGAATGCACACTAGTAATTGATGTTGATAAGTCTGAAATTATTAAGGATGTTAAAATTGAGATTAGTGAGAAGTGGAGACCTAAAGAATTAAGATTTCCTGAGAAAATGAGAATCCCTGCAGAAATTTATAGACTTGCAAAGACTCAAGATCAAGTCAATGCCTTAAAGTTAATGGAAGTACTTATTGATAAGCCTAGAAGAGGAGAGAAAGTAAATATCATACTCATAGCAGATCGTGGTCGTGGTAAATCTGCCATCATTGGTCTTGCACTTGCAGGTATTTGTCATAGAATTAGGAAAGCTAAAGGTTTTGTAAGAATTGGTGTTACTGCTATGAATCTTATGAACGTATCAACACTTATGGAATTTCTAGTTATAGGGCTGAAAGAGTTGGGTTATGATCCAATAGTTGAAAAGAGTGATGCAGGTGTTGAAACTGTGAGAATTGGCTCAACAATTTTCATAGATTACTATAGACCATACTCAATAATTCAAGAAGATGGTTTAGATATTGTTGTTGTTGATGAAGCTGCAATGATACCACTACCAATACTTTATGCCGTACATGCAAGATTTAATAGAGTCATATACGCCTCAACTATTCATGGTTATGAAGGTGCAGGTAGAGGCTTTAGTTTAAGATTTCTAAAATACTTGAGAGAGCAAAAGAATACTAAGATATTCGAGTATGAACTTAAAGAACCTATAAGATATGCTGAGAACGATCCCGTAGAGAGGTGGCTTTTCGATACGTTCCTACTAGACGCTGAGCCTGCAAAAATAGAAAGTAATGATCTAGAACTTGTTAAGAATTTAAAGGTAAGTTATGTAATTCCTGAAATGAGTAAATTCTTTCTAGAAAATGAGAATGAGTTAAGACAGTTCTTTGGCATATACGTGCAGGCTCACTATAGAAATGAACCTGACGATTTGGGAATGATGATGGATGCACCTCACCACTTTATTAGAGCTTTAGCTTTAAATAATGGCAAGATCGTAGTCTCTGTTGAACTTGCTGAAGAGGGAGGTATTAGTGATGACATTCTTGAGCTTATGGTTAAAGGATTAAAACTTCCAGGAAACATCATTCCTGATCGTTTAGTTAAGTATTGGAAACTTGTAGACTTTGCTAAGCTTAAAGGTTGGAGAATTGTAAGAATAGCAACACATCCTGAACTTCAAGGTAGAGGACTTGGTACAGAGATGCTTAAAGAAATTGAAGATGAAGCTAAGAGAAGAGGTGTTGATTGGGTTGGCGTTGGTTTTGGAGTTCATGAGAGACTTTTAAGATTTTGGATAAAGAATGGCTACATGCCTGTACATATGAGTCCTGAAAGAAATCCAATAAGTGGTGAATATAGCGTACTCTTAGTTAAACCGATAAGTGAAGAAGCTAAAAAAGCTGTAATGTACGCTAATAGAGAGTTTAGAATAAGACTACTAAATTCACTTCACGGACCATATCACGATCTAGAGCCTGACGTTGCTCTCTTACTTCTCACAGATTGGAATATAGGTATTGATGATAGTTATGATGCAAAACTAACAAATGCACAGATAAATAGACTCATAGCGTATGCGTGGGGGCCAATGACGTACGAGAACAGCGCTGATGCAATTTTTGAACTTGTAAAGACATATTACTATAGGTCTAGTAAGAGAAGACCAAAACTTCCTAAAGAGTATCAAATGATGATGATAGCTAAAGTACTACAGTCAAGACCTTGGAAGGAAACGGCTAGTATTTTAAATATTAGAAAAGTAACACTCATGCTTGGTCTTAGAGAAGTAGTTAAAACATTACTACACTACTTCTATCCAGATATTGAAATTCCATTATACATGGTAAGTACTACGAGAGGATTGAAATAGGTCTTGAATACTTAACTTCCCCTTACTCAATCTTCCCATCAATCCTGCATAATGGAAGAAGCATGTATTGAGTATTTGAAAGTAGGTATCAACTTGCAGAATCATACACTTAAGAGCTTACTTCACAGAATTCTGCATCTAGATCTCTCTAATAGAACATACATTTCATAACTAGAAAAACTTAGTGATGGTAAGGTTATGATTAAGATTGTACCTTATGATATAGTTCTTCTAGTTTCTTACTTCTTACTTAGAATTGTGAGGGTGTGTGATAATCAGGTGAACTGTGAAATTGATAGAGCCAAGTGATGTAAGTTTTAAAAGGCTTTCAGTAGTTGTTCTACTATATGGTTAAGAAGATAATTAACGTTGAAGACATTACTATTGCTGAAGCACTCGAGTTATTAGAAGAGAAAGTACAGAACGTTGAGTATGATGAGTTTCTAAATCAAGTTCTTGATTATTTAAGAAGATTTTGTAAAGTTAAGTCAGAAGAAGCTAAAAAACTTGTTGATGAGCTTGTAAAGACTTATGGTATTGCTAGAATAACTGCCATACAGATAGTCAATATCATGCCTAAAAGTGTTGAGGAGTTAAAGACCATCTTAGGTGTTGAGAGAAGAGAGTTTAAAGATGCTGAACTTCAAGAAATGATCGAGTTGATTAACAAGTTTAGAAAATAGGTGATTTACTCATGCATAGAAGAGAGGAATATGCATATATTCTAGACATAATACCGCCAGAGCAAGTAATCATGAAAGAGCCAAATCTCGTAAAGAAGGGTTTTCCTAGAAATGAGGCTTACGTTCAAGCCATTGGTGAGGAGTACTTCATACTTCTAGAACTAACAGTAAAACCAGGAGTTGAGGTTAATGTACTTGAGAAGGTATATATTGGTTCAGGTGTTAGAGATAAGATTGACAAGATTGTTAGAAGGATAAAGTATGATGAGTTAACAGAAGAAGCAAAACAAAATCTTGATAAAATTCTTCCAGAACTAATTAAGAGGAAGGAGAAGAAATTTGTAGAGTTCTTTAATAAAGCTGGACCCATAACTTTAAAACTACATTCACTAGAGCTTCTAAAAGGTATTGGTAAGAAAACTCTCTGGCAAATTCTTG
>NJDF01000025.1 GCA_002254895.1 Thermoprotei archaeon ex4572_64 | reverse complement strand
CTTGAATTTCAATACAGCAATTCCTGAACCCTTAACTTCAGAAATCTCTGTTCCTATACTCATCCCTGGAGCAGCAATATTTATTGGTTTTACTCGTTCTCTACGCTCTTTATCTTCAGGAGTGTAGGCTCTCCATTCAGGTCCATAATCAACAATTCTTTCACTAATTACTGAACCACATCTTTGACAAGTAAGTTCACCACGCTCTTCACTATACACTAAGCTCTTACTTCCACAGTATGGACATATTAGCTCCTCAACATCTTCACTACTTGACTTATCTACGAGTCTTAGCATGAAAACCACCCTTCTCGAGATCCTTAATCTTCACGTAGATGTTTTTACCAAGAATAACTTCCAGATTATTGAGAATGTCCTTTTCAGGTTTTACAAGTGCGTAAGGTGCATTTACTGGACCTATAACATCGTAGAGAATTCCTACTCTTTTTAAACTATAATCATATACAGGTACGTAGAGTGGAGGTATTGTTGATAACTTAATGACAAGTTTTTTATCTCGAGATAAGTGAAGTACTTTACCAATACTCTTAAGCATTGCAAGATATATCTGTAGACTGTATTAAAAGTAACGCACTTAATATAACTTAAGAATCTCCACATAATACGAAAATATGACTTAAAGTATAGCTGAGGAACACGTATACGTGGAGAGAAGTATTTAAAGAGTACTATTCAAGTAGAGTTTAAAGTTATGGCTAAGCTCTTAAGCTACTATCAGGGCAATGATTTGAAAAAACCAAGTGGTGGTTATAGAAGTAGACCGTATAAAGTTAAAAGAAAATGTTTAGGTGGTGGACCACCAACAAATACTAAGTTAAGTTCTAGAGAGTTAAGGAAATTATCTAGAACTTATGGTGGAAACATCAAGGTTAGACTTCTCGAAGCACAGTACGTAAACGTCTACGTACCTAATACTCAATCTCATTAACGTTCTTAATAATGACTAGCTCAACATTATCGATGTTAAGTACGCTCTTCAACGCATTTATAAATCTCTCTAAACCTTCATTACGTTTAAGTATATTAACTTTAAATTGTGCACCAGCAGCATACTTATGACCACCACCTCCCAACTTTGAAGCTATTCCTGTACAGTCATAGGTGCTCTCTCTATCAGCACCACAGTAGAGTCTGTATGTTCTAAGTCCAAGCTTTACGAGAATGTTCACCATTTTGACCCCTCTCTTTTGAAGTTCAATACCTAACTGTCTATACGATATGTTGGATCTCTTAGGTACATATATTGTTAAGAGTTCACTTTTAGGTAATTTTGATACTAATTCATTAATTACGGAGAGAGCCTTCTCACCAATACTTAATAATTCTCTAAACTTTCTATCCTGAAGAGCATCAGTACCTTTAAGTGCTAACTTCTTAGCAATTCTCTCACGATGTCTTAGTGAGCTATATCTAACTATTAAGTCAAGTTCTCTAGCCTCCTTAGTCTTAATATTCGCTGTGTCAGTCTCAATGGCTAGCTCTACAAGCCTATTAGCAACTTCATCATCCTCTAGATCTAGAGCTTTTTGTGCAAGTAGTGCTGCACATGGAGCGTCTGGATCATAAAATTCGTACTTAGCGCATGGCTTATTTGTCTTATGGTGATCAGCTCTAGTAAGTACTTTACCTGGACAAGGTAGGTCAGCCACGAAAGTCCAGTATGTCCTTCTTATCCACCAGGAAGTATGTGCTTCTCTCGGTGCTGCAAAGATTACAATACCCTTAGGGTACTTTCTTAAAAATAATGCAGCACTTACTACACCATCAACATCACCAACATCACAGACATGCGAAAATTTCTAGTGAGAGTTCTTAAATAGGTATGTATTGGTTAGAAATTTAATTTCAAATTAAGAAGTAAGTATTAAAATGATGAGCCCAGGACTGTAATGAGTAGTGATGCAGGTCTTCTCGCAACTGATACCTATTAGGTGTATGACTGGACGTTAGGCAGTTCTAGTAAGTCTTCAGAAAAGTACTTATCAATACCTCTTAAAGTATATTCAAAGACTTTGATAGCATTTCTTCTCGATAAGAACTTATTATTATTACCACAGTATGGTGAGTATATGCATTTAGGACAACCATCTATGCATGTACAGTCTTTAACTAATTTGTACGCTATCTCTAAGGCTTTACCAATTCTTGAAAGTAAAAGTTTAGAGAGACCTGAACCTCCAGGATAGGTATCATAAATCACTACATGACCTGTGGGGTAGGATACACCACCAAGATCTGTCATTCCCGAACCAATAACTATATTTGACGCGATAATTAGTGCATGCTCTACTGCATGGTATGCTTTGGCTCTTTCAAGAAAATCAACGATATCTATTGAGCTGAAGGTTATTTCAGGAAACTTTAGAATTATTCCTTTAGTTACGAACTCGTAACTTACTGGTTCTTCAAGTTCAACTTCTTGAATAGTTTCACTACTTAAGTAATCTCTAACTACATAACCGTAAACAGTTTCTCTAATTTTCAACTCTACGTAAGCTTTATGTGAGTCGGTATTTATTACTTGATTAATTATTGGTTTAACTTCATAAAGTGCTGTAGTTATGTGTTTGTAGTGTTTAGGTAATTTCTTAACATATGCTATTCTTCTATTCATGTCTAGATTAACTACTTCATACACTTCACCACCATGTAGATATATAGCTCCTTTATGTAATTCCTTAATAGCTATTGGTAATTCTCTACTACCAATAACTCTATCCCTACCTGAAACTATCTTAACCATATCACCAATACCTCTAATACTTTTAATAGAATTGACATACTTCTTACCAAGATCTGTTAATATGTAGTATCTCCCTTTCTTATAGACTAGTTGTGCATGTTCTAACTCCTTAATGATGCTGTATTCGAAGTTATTAAGTTCATCGATACGTACAGGTCTATCTCTAATCATGGCTAGTATGTGTGCTGAAGCAATATCTCTATTCATAGGTTCGACGTAGAGAGGTTCTGGCTTTCTATTATAAAACTCTTCAGGATGTTTCTCGTAATAGCTACTTATGGGGTCATTACCGATAATTTGAATTACATATGATGTCTGGCCTTTCCTACCAACTCTACCACTTCTCTGCACGTATTTTATGTAACTTGGAGGTACTGTTGCCATTATTGCAATATCAACATCACCAATATCAATACCAACCTCTAATGTAGGTGTTGTTATTAATGCTTTCAATTTTCCAGTCTTAAAATCGTGTTCAATTCTTCTTCTATCTTCAGGTCTAAGACCAGCTCTGTGAACCATGACTATACTTTCAAAACCGTAATTATCGAGAACCTTCTTGATAAGCTCAACAACTCTATGACTATCAGCAAATACTAGACACTTCTTATCATGTTCAAGAAAGATTCTTGTAAGTTCTGAAGCCTCAATAATTTTACTTCTCCTCTGAGGCTTAATCATTAGATGAATGACTCTTCCCTTCCTTTCAGTAACTCCCTGAATAACGAGGACACTTCTATTAAGTATCTGTCTTGCAAATTCTTCAGGATTACCAATACTTGCACTTGTACTTATGTATTGAGTGTTTTTACAGAATCTTCTTAATCTACGTAGAATGTAGTGTACATGTACACCCAACACTCCACTATACATGTGAAAGTCGTCTAGAACGACATATCCTACATGACTTACAATTTCTTTAAACTTAGAGACATACATTAATGCGAAGTGCAGCATGTCAGGATTTGTTATTAATATGCTTGGTGGTTTCTCATAAATTCTTCTTCTAACATGTTCAGGAGTATCTCCATCATATACTTCCACATCAATTCCTAAATCATTCACGTAAATCTTAATTCTCTCATACTGATCACGTGCAAGTGCTTTTGTTGGATAAAGTATTATACATAACTTATCTTCACAGTTTAGTAGTTCAGAGAGTACTGGTAGTAGGAAGGCTTCAGTCTTGCCCGTACCTGTTCCTGAAATAATAACCACATCATTACCTTCCTTAATTTTCTTAAAGGCTTCATATTGATAGCGATACAGTTTAGAGATTCCTCTCCTTGCTAATGAACTTGCAAGTACTGATGGTATGGGTAGTTCATTAACTTCAACTTCAGGTTCCATTGTTGAGCCATGCTCAACATGTACATGTATGATTTTTCTTCCAAGATCTTTACTTACAAGTTCTATAAAATCTGTATCCTCAATGTTCACTACATGTAGTTACTGAATTTACTATTTAAAGACTAGTTCAGGACTTGACTTCCTCATGTACTTGAGAAATTCTTGACTTATAAACTTCAATTCTCTAAAGCTATATTCAGGAATTTCGTCAGATCTAAATAGTGGTGTAAGTTTGTTGAAACATGTGCTACATTTTCTTAAATTTTCGAAACTAATAACATCTACATAACATTTTTTACATCTATATATGTTTGGCATTTTATCTTCTTGTAGTAATTCAAGCTTAACAACATTTCCAAAGCTTGAGATAACTACACCATCTATGATGTCTTTAACTTTAATTATTGAAAGTTCTGTAAAATCTGCAACTACATACTTATCACTTAGTACTATCTTATTCACATCTTCAGGAAGTTCAATATTGACACTCATTAACACACCATCAGCTCCACATGCTATAGACTTTACGTAGTAACTTAATGGTTCGGGAATAGCTAATGAATCAACAAGTACTTTCTTACCCAGAAAGTATTTAACTATAGAGACTATAGTAGATATTGAAATTGATAATTGAAGTTCGTTTAGTAATGTTCGAGCAGTACTCATGTTTGAAAGCTCGAAAAGTACTAATGGTTCATTACAGATAACGGGTGCACCATCAATTATTGATTTTAAGATCTTAACCTCTCTATCCTTGAAGATCCAAGTACCTGAAAAGATACACCAAGGATATATACATCTCCTCAACGTTAATATCATGATTAAAGTTACATTGAGTACTTTTAAATCAGTACTCCTTACTATACGTTATGAAGATTAACTTATTTAGAGTTACTCTACCCATAGTCATAACGTTAATAGTGAGTACATTATTATCATTAGCAATTTTGAGAACTCTAAGTGCAAGCAAATCTCTACCTGAAATTAACGTTGCAACAGTAGCTTCAGGTATGGCCATTACGAGTCTTCTAATTTTGATAATGATTGTAGGTACCTTAAGTATATACTTAATGATAAGAAAGAGGAGAGTAAGTACGTTAAATTTCTTAAAAGTTATACTTCTAGGTATTGCAATCTATACAGCAATATTTCTCTATCTAAGCATTACAAGTATTGCTGAAATACCGTACCCACTTCTTCACATAATTTCTGCACTACTTACATTTACGGTTATGTACTTATCGTTAAGTATTGAAAACGTTATCGTGAGAGCACTCTCCACATGTCTATATAGTTCTCTCGTAGGTATCTTTTTAATACTTGTACTTCACTATATTGTAGTTCTGACTTTACTCATAATTTTAGTAATCTACGATGTTGTGATGGTTTATTGCGGACTTTTAGGTAGAATCATTAGAGAGGTAAGTACTGAGTCTAAGATAAAATATTCAATTCTTAGAGGATTAGTTCTAGAGCTTGATGGATTTATTCTAGGTGTTGGAGACTTAATTATGTACTCAGTACTTGAGGTTCTGTGTTTAGAGACTGCAATCTTGAAAGGACTGAGTATTGCTATGATTGTATGTTCAGCATTAATGACGGGTCTTGGAGTTTTAAGTGGCTACGTCTTGACGGTTAAGTATATTCTTCCAAGAAAAGGCTATGCACCTGCACTTTCAGTACCTATAACACTCGGAATCATTCCAGTAATAGTGCTACTCATACTATGACAACCTCCTCTTCCAGTAAGTGATTAAGTATTTTACGTCTTTCTTCACTTGTAGGATACATTCTTAGAATGTATGTCCATGGGTTTTCAATTAACTCTAAGGCTAATCTCTTGAGAGATCTCACGAGGAAGCTCTGAGTTGAGAAATAAATAAGTACAATACTTAAAATAGCTCAACTTCTCGGTAGGTTAAACTGAATTTAAATGATATTTATGAATTCTATTTTACACGTTTCTTAAAAAACTGCGTGAAAATGAAATATCAAGTAATGAGTAGGAGAGTAAAGATAGTTATAAACATGTCTTGTCCTAAATGTGGCTCACGTTTACATCTTATAGAAGATTCAAGTAATGTGTGGTTGGGATGTTCTAGATGTAACATCTTCTCAAAGATATCTAAACAGAGCATTTTTAGAAATTACATCGAGTATAGGAATGGTGTGTATCATTTTAATTGGCGTGAACTCATCAATAATTTATATAGAGAACTAAGCATAGAAGTCCAGTACTAGTACTTGATCTATACTTAACTTGTTAAGTATGTTTAAGAGATCTCTTAAGAAAGGTATTGATGATGTGACATCAAGTACATTCTTATTAAGAACGTGAAAAGTTAAAGGTAAGTACATGTATATTCTCTCAAACTTCTCTAATAAAGCTAAATCTTCAAGTACATTATGCATTAATGGTAATGCTATCTCTCTACACTTATCAATACAGTCACGTATGTACATGGTGTGTTCAACGTACGGTATTAAATTTATGTTTAAATTTTTGAAAAAGTCTAGCTCGTAAGGTTCTTCAAGAGATTTCACTATTAATGATATGTTTAACCTTTTTAACATCTTTAAGAGAGAAATTCTGTACCTCAGCATGTATAAGTCTTTACTCGATACTTCAAGTATGAGTTTCCATGCTTTAGACTTGCTAATTAGATCTTCAAGATTGTGATGCATTAAGACTCTCACAATCACTATCAAGTCATTAAGCATTAATGGCTCAATTGTGACTATGGCGAAGTTGAGCATAATCGATACTTGATCTAGGTGGAGAAGAGGTGTGGAAAAACTTCACTCTAGATGTGTTTGAAGAGAATAAAAGATCTTTAAGACTATGCTGGTGGTGGTAGATATTCTTCCTCCTTTGCTGCTGCTTCCTTAACAGCTGAGAGTCTCTCATCTAGAAGTTTCTTCACGACTTCAGCATCTGCTCTCTTCGCCTCAACTATTAGGTTGAAGAGTTCCCTCTTAAACGCTACAGGTAGATCTTCTAGGAAACCTCTAGCATCAACTCTAGCTCTTGCAAATTCTGAAAGTATTCTCTTTGCTAAGTCTTCAGGTACTTCTATCTCTATAATCTTTAACGCACCACCAAAGATATCCTTAACCATGCTCTCAATCGGCGTTCCTTTAATGGATTCTAATCTCTTTCTATCTAAGACTAGGCCTATCTTGTACGTGGTGCTCATGATCTCACGCTCTTGGGATTTCCATTGGTGGAACTTCAACTTCTAGTGTTTCCTCTTTGTGTAGTAAGTACTTCTTATTAACGAATGGGTATCCAAATACTTTCCACCACTTAACAATTACTTGATAAACTTCTGGTCTAAAGATTACTGGTGGTGGTTCAATACCTTCAGCTACAATACCTCTAATGAAGCTGCCACTAAATCTTTGTCTCTCTTTCTCATGAGCACATGATCCGCTGTAGGCTATTTCTCCACATTTTGGACAGTACCAGAATTCTCCCATATTGACTGGTCTAATCTTTAATCCATAATCAACTTCGTGTGGTGGTGCTTCAAAGCCAAAACTTGGTATTCCCTTAGTCCATAATATCTGTGTTGCGTATGGATCGTAATAGTCACCTACAGCTGCGTGATCTCTACCAAACATGTGGTGCGTACATCCCATGTTTTGTCTAATTATACCGTGTAGTAAGGATTCTATTGGATTACCGTATCTCATGTCCCATAGGGTCATAGTTACTATGTGTCTCTTTGGACTAATGTAGCCGTACTTGTTAACTGCTTCGTGACCTTCAAGTATTGCCTCATCTGGATAGTCTCCTAATCTCTTAGCTCCAATGATGGCATTTACTAGAATTCCATGACATGGCTCGATGTCGCCTAGAAAGGCTGCACACTTCATTAACATCTCATGACCAACGTGTGGTACATTTCTTGTCTGGTGTGCAATTACTGTTCTCCAACCTCTTCTATCAAGTTCTTCTCTACATTTTGCAGGTGGATACCAGAATCTATTGTATGGTTCTCTAAGTTTTGGCTCGTTGATGATTGTTACTTTACCTGCAATCGCTATTCCCGTCATGTTAACGTAAATGTTGTATCCTGGATGCTTTGTATCGAATGGTTTCTTAACAACTTCAGGATTCTTTTCTGGTGTACCAAATGTTCTTGTAGCAATGTCTACTGGATCAAATTTCCATATTTCATCGATATCTAGTACTGCAAGTGGTTTTCCTTTTAATGTTAGTAGTATTCTATCACCCTCCTTAACACCTAACTTCTTAAGATCTTCTTCAGTAACATCAATATTATTGAAGTACTCATCGAGAATAACTCTACATTTAGAATATTTTTAAACATTTGGTGTGATGTGAAAAATTCACCATTCCTATGTACTTGTAAATTCTTCCCAGATCTTAATCATTGAGTCTAAGGTATTTATAAACTTTCTAGATAGAACTATAGTGTCGTCTTTAACTTCAAGCATACCAATACTTTGAAGTTTATCAATTATGTACTTAACGTTCTTAAAGCTTAATCCTAATTCTCTACTTAAAGACTCAATATCGTTAACGTGTATTCCATCTTTTGCTTTTTTGAGAATTATTAAGGCATAATCTATCAGGTTCTTCTTACTGTAGAGTACTCTAGCAATTAGTTGTCTAAGATTACTTACAGGAACTAGTCTAATAGTTAATCTATCCTTAACCATATCTAAGACACTTTAAAGGTTCTTCAGGACATGGAAGTATCAATTCTTGATTATACTCATCTTTAAGTGAGGCATAACATTGCTTGTAGTAAAGTAGTCCAGTTATTGCACATACTTCCCTACTCATATTCATGACTTTAAGCGTTGATGATGGATGAACCTCTATAACTTTAACTCCATAACTTTTAAGAATATTCTTAATCTCTATAGCATACTCTGTTAATCTTCTCATACCACTCATTAATGGTGGTAGTAATTTTAGTCCAAAACGTCTTGCCCTAATTTCAATTAGTCTATTAATTCCCTTACTAGGTGTTGTTAAGGGTGCATCTATAGCAACTATTTGAGGTTTAGTCTTAACAACTTCATCTACAATATTGATACTATCAATAACCTTTACAAATATGTACTTACTGTGAAGTTCTAGAACTGCTATTCCAGTCTTGAATTTTCCAGGAACTGCTAAGTCAATACCCATAATTTTCATTTCAGTTTACCCTTACGTAATAGCTCTTCATACTCTTTAATAACTTCACTATATATTGAGTTAAGTTCATAACCTTTAACTAGCGTAATTACTGCTAAACCACCAGCACCAACACCTTCCTTAACAAAACCTTCTTCGTAAGCTTTAAGTCCAGGGTATGGCATGTCTTTAAAGTCTAGATTTGCAGAGACTATGGTTACGTCTTCATATACTTCTCTTGCAAGTCCAATCATGTCTGCTGACTTATCATTAACTATCCATCTAGTTGTGCATATTGCTAATCTTCTCTGTACGTCTTTAAGATTTACGTAATGTTTGAGAAAGGCAAGTATTGCAATCATTTGTGTACCTCCTGCAAGTACTACACTACCATTATTTTCAAGAAAACCTAATACAATACTTGAAATACCGATAATTACTGGATCACCAACTTTTGAAACAACAGTTACTGGATCTTTACTATCTAGTTTAGCATTTCTTAAAGCTTCCTTAACAATCATTATCTTCAACTCTTTAGGATTTATTGGTGAGGCGCTTGAAACTCTACCCCAGGCATTATATCCAAGACCTACAAGAAATGCCATAGCTGTAGTAGTACCTGCAGGTATAGATTCACCAATAACTAGTACATCAAACTTTTTACTAAGTTCTCTACCTAAGATTTTACCATTATTTAAGACTTCCTTAACAACTTCAATATCTAGTGCTTTACCTATTCTTATATCTCTACCTGGCTCTCAATTAAGATCTATGTGTGGTATTTTTGGTTTAATTCTACATCCAGCATTAACAATCATTGTAGGTATTTTTAGTATGTTTAAGCATGCTCTAGAAATTACTGCTGGTGTTGGCTTACCATCTGGAGTTACAGGAATTGTAGATATACTTCTACAAGAACCAAGCAGTAAGTACTCTGCATCAGCTATAGGTGTGTAGTGTGTAAGTTCTGGTGATGCTCCAGCAATGGTTATGCCTGGAATGAGACTAGTATCTGTAGTGCCAATGACTAGTAGGTAAATCACTTCTCCATACCTAACTCTCTCTATAATTTCTTGAAAGTTGCCATTATGTACAGTATACGTGTTCACGATTCTTTAATAGGTTAATTATCCTACATATAAGCATTTAGAGACAAGAACATCATTAAATAATTTAGCAAGAGTATCTACATAATAGGTGAGTAATACATTTTCAAAATATCTCAATCTTAGATTTAACCTGAAAAACTATCGAAATAACTTGATGAGTAGTGTAGTGATAGTTGATGGTGTGTCATTAAGATATGAGGACTTATTCAGAGCGCCTGAAAGGGATGGTGCTGTAGTTTCTGTTAGAGTTCATAGAAGTGTTAAAGAGGTGTTAATGAGACTTGCGGAAAAGGAAGGACTTAGTGGTGTTTCTGAACTAATTAGATACCTAATTGCAGGTTTCTTAATGGGTAAGTACAATCTTGTAAAGCCTGAACCTAAAACATTAGCACCTCCAGTATACCTAAACATAAACATTAATAGGACAGGTAGTGAAAGATTTAGAGAACGTGACGAGTTAAGACTTGCTGTGAAGTTTGAAATTGATGAAGTTATTAATGAGATTTTTGAATTTCTTGAAAATGCTAGAAAAGGTAGCGTCAAGATTGTTGGTAATGACTATGCTAGAAAGTTGAGAGATAAAGCTTTGAAAGCCATGATTAAAGCTTTAAGGTATGGACTTGAGGAGGAGTATGAGAAGTTGAAGTTACTGCAGTCAGGTCTTTCAAGACTTAGCACTAAATATTGATTCAACAACCTTCTCAACTTCCTCAACATCTTTTATAGTATCAATTGATTTCCAGTAAATATCTCTATAAATTACTGCTTTCAACTTCTTCTCACTTGCAAGTTTAGGAAAGGCTGTAGTTTCAATATCTCCTCTACTTGGTAGATAGTTGAAGATTTCTGAAGTGAAGGCGTATACTCCAGCATTTATTAAGTAGTTAAGTACTGGCTTCTCTTCAAAGTTTGTAATATATCCATCACTATCAACAACAGCAATACCGTATGGACTTCTCATAGGTACTAGAGCAATAACTCCAACAATGCTTGAAGCTAAATTCTCAATTAGTGGTTTAAGATCCATGTTTGTGATGATATCACCATTAAGTACAATGATGTATTTTGAATCTTTTAAGAACTTCTCAGCATTCTTTACAGCTCCTCCTGTTCCTAGTGGTTGTTTTTCGACGCTGTAGTATATTTTTACTCCATAATCAGAACCATCACCAATAGTTTCAAAGATCTTAGTTCTTAAATATCCAACAGCAAGATCTGCCATTCTATTATAGTTTTTGAACCAACTTGAATTAAAGGTTTAGGCCTATCCTCAGTTAAAGGTCTAAGCCTCTTACCAAAACCACCAGCAAGAATAAGAGCCTTCACACTCATGATTACTAGACTTCTAAATTTTAACAATTTAAGCATTATTTAGATAAGAATTTTTTACTCTCAACTATACCTCAAGTGTGGTTGTTGTTTTAGGTATTGAGTCAACAGCACATACTTTCGGTGTAGGTATTGCTACTAGTGATGGTGAGATACTTGCAAATGAAAATGAAGTATACACACCACCACAAGGAGTGGGTATACATCCAAGAGAAGCTGCTGAACATCATGTAAAGATAGCGTACAAGGTGTTACTTAATGCTTTAAGAAAAGCTAAACTAAGCATTAGAGATGTTGATGCTATAGCCTTCTCTCAAGGACCAGGTCTAGGTCCTGCTTTAAGAGTAGGTGCAACAGTAGCTAGAACATTATCTTTAAAGTACGGTAAGCCACTAGTACCTGTACATCACGGTGTTGCACATATTGAGATTGCCAAGTTAATGTCAGGCACTAAGGATCCACTGATAGTTTTAATCTCTGGTGGTCATACAATGATTCTTGCCTTTTCACATGGAAGGTATAGAGTTTTTGGTGAAACTTTAGACATATCGATAGGTAATTGCTTAGATATTTTTGCAAGAGAAGTAGGGTTAGGTTTTCCTGGAGTACCTGCTGTAGAGAAATATGCAAAAATGGGTAGAAAGTATCTAGAAATGCCATATACTGTTAAGGGTCAGGATCTATCCTTCTCAGGACTATTAACTAAAGCTTTACACTACGTTAGACAAGGTGAGAGAGTTGAAGATGTGTGTCTAAGCCTTGTCGAGACTACCTACTATATGCTTACTGAAGTTGTAGAGAGAGCACTTGCATGTACAGGTAAGAGAGAACTCTTAATAACTGGTGGTGTTGCTAGGAGTGAGAGATTGAGAGAAATTATGAATATAGTAGCTTCGTAATTAATGAATATGCTGGAGATAATGGTGCCATGATTGCATATACTGGCGCTCTAGCCTATACTCACGGAATCACAATTAGTGTTAGTGAGAGTCAAGTAAGACAGAGATGGAGAATTGATGAAGTCGAAATACCGTGGATTAAAGGTTAAGAATTAAATAGTTAGTTAGTGAGAAAACTTGAGTGAGTAAGCTTAAATTAACGTATGCTGGAAGATGGAGTATCTTTGAGAAGATGAGAGAATTAGTATTTACTAAGAATGTAGATCTGAAATACCTTGAAACTACTGAAGAAGTTAAGGAGCAGTTACTTATTGATAAGTTCTTAATTAATGAATTTAGAGAAGCTTTAACAGTTGATGAAGTGGATAGAGTAGGTATAATATGTAGTCTAATTGGTGCCTTCATGAGGATAATAGGAAGTTCTAACATCACTATAGGTGTAGATTTAGGCTTAGTTAGAAATGGGTTAGTAATTCTAATTAATGATACACCAATAATACACTCAGTACTGACTCCTAATGAACTTTTAAGATTAATAAGTAAGTTGTGTCTTCTTAAACTCAAAATCAAGCTAGTTATTGGCTACTCAAATGCAAGTAGAAATGTCATTAACGACCTAATCCACACTTTAAGAAGTCATGACATTGAGATTATACTGGTCAGTGAAAACTATGTACGTAATTTAAGACATACTCTTCAAAAAGAATATCCAAACCTAACCATTGATGAAATTGACGCACTTGCATGTACATATCTAGGCAATACTTATGGAATACTAGTGAAACCCTAGTTAAAATGAACTTAAAGTAAGATAAATACTGAGTAGTATTGTTTAACTTACAATGCCAATAGTTGTTAAATGTGAATCTTGTGGTTACATATTCTACAAAGGCAATCAACTTAAAAGCGTTGATGACATTTTAAGACTATACGGTTACAGATGTCCCTGTTGTTTAAGTATTGTTGAGTCTAAGATTAGGAAGATCAAAGTTACCACTAGCAGTGACGAGTAAGCTTAATTGAAGATTATGATGAAAAACTTTTAATAAATCCCTCAGACTAGGTAGGTCAAATGTTACGTTTACGTGTGGATGTTAGTGATGATGTGTATATTGAGATTACTAAGAAGGTAGGAATATTTATTGGTGTATTAACATTCTTCATTGCAGGTCTTTACTTGAGATTATGTCCAGCATACATATGGGGTTGGTACATTAATGAATTTGACCCATATGTTAGATACTACTTAACCAAGTTCTTAATTGATTATGGAATTTTGCAGGGACTTTCTTGGTGGTTGAGTGGTGGTTATTTTAAGTTTATGAACTTTTGGTATCCTTGGGGTGTTAATTGGGCTACAATCTTATCTCCAGGAGTTTCACTCATGGGTGCACTCTTTTACGAATCTATAATTAAACCTTTAGGTGGAACTCTTGTACAGGCTGTTGTTGTTTTTCCAGCACTCGTTAATGCCTTAGTGATTCTAGCCATGTACTACTTAGGCTCAACCATTGGTGGTCGTCATGTTGGTCTCATAGCAGCACTTCTCTGCATATTCTCACCCACCATCATCACTAGAGGTATTGCTGGCTGGTTTGACGATGTTGCAATATTTCAATTACTGGGTGTGCTTGGATTAGCACTAATGATTGATGCTTTAAAGAGAAGTAAATACTGGATCATTTTTGGAGTGCTTTCAGGCCTTGTTAATGGATTGACAGTGTGGGTTTGGGGTTCATTCTACTACTTATGGAATTATTATGGACTCTTCATAATACTCGTAGCACTTTACTATCTAGTATGTACGTTTAGAGGTAAGGAACCAACATTCAATCTCTACAAGGTCTCAATACTGTACTTGATAGTTTACATCTGCTTCACCTTCATGATATACATAACGCCTAGATATTCAATACATACTCTACTTTCAGGTTATGGTTTAGTACCTCATTTAGGATTTCTTGCCTCTCTATTACTGCTAGCCATTAGTAGATTGAGAGAGTTTAAGTGGAGGGTGTTAGTGTCTAAATATGTACTTCTATCAATACCCTTCATTACCTTACTATCCATTACGTTAACTGTGCACGTTTTAGGAAAACCACTACTTCCTGGTGGTAAGTATTTAGGTATAGTCATACCTACAGCTAGGTCAGCTATTATGGAGAGTGTAGCTGAGCATCAATTTCCTGGAATCAGTGATTCATTTATGAATCTATCACTTTCAATACCCTTTATGATTATGGCAGTTGCATATACATTTTCAAGTTTGAATTTAGGGCTTCTACTACTTGTACTTTGTACCGCAATGTGTACCTATTTTGCAGCCTCTCAAGTACAGATCTTTATGCTTCTTGGAATCTTCTGGATACCTACCGTTGCCTTAGGCTTTGTATGGATTTTTAGTGAAGTTATTAAGAGTAGAAAATTGTTAAACTACATTACAGCTGTAATACTTATAGCGTTAATACTTATCACATGTGAGAGAGGTTCTCATTTAGGTGTTGGACTAGCACTCTCACCACCTCAAATATTATCAATTACAGCTCCTGGACAAATCACATATGACTGGCTTGATGCACTACTTTGGCTGCAATACCATACACCATCTTCAGGACAAGAATCATCAGTACTCTCATGGTGGGATTATGGTTATTGGATATCCATCATTGCTAACAGGACTAGTCTTGCAGATAACTCAACCATAAACTCCACACAGATCGCAATCATTGCTAAGTTCTTTCTATCAAATCCATACAATTATAGTGAAGTATATAGCTTGCTGGAAAAGTTGGGAAAGCCTAGACACGTACTTATCTTTCTACCCTACATGGCACTGACAGGAAAGATGGATGAGGAGAGGTTATGTATATTAATTCCAGAGATGCCTAGCGGTGGAGAATTAATTAAGAGTTACTGGATGGGTAGGATTGCAGGTTACAGTGATGATGAGATTAGGTCAAAATTCTTATCAACAGAGTCACGTCTTGAGTATGGCGCGCAAAGGCATGGAATAGTAGCTCCTAGAAACATAACAACACTTTACTTACTAATGTTTAATCACGAAGTATTACAGAACTCACTATACATTATAAGTCTTAAGTGTGTGCCATACTGGATTTTCGAGGCTAGACCAAGATTAATTCCTAGTGAAGGTGGTTTTAAAATCATTACCGAGAAATTCCCATTCTATAGAGGACCAACAATATCAACCTTCTATCTCCTATCACCACCTAGAGGTTTTGAGTTACTATACGTATCTAAGCCTCAGGGTTGGGTTATGATCTATAGAGTAGATTATGACGAATTGTTGAGAGTTATTAATGCTACTAAGACCTAATCTGTCTAGAGAGATCTTGAAGAATCTTCTTCCTAACATCATCACTTACCTGCACTTTACCTGAAAGTATCTTCATTAAGAATCTATACTTAAGAAATCTATCGTCAGGCGATGCTTTAGGTGGATGTGGAGTTTCTACAACTCCACCACAGTATGGACATTTATCTCTACTTAAGGTATATCTCTTACACTCCCTACATTTCATCATTATGGATTTAACCATAAAGTATCTTCAAGTAATTCTTGAAAAACTTGCCTCACCACCTCTCTTTTTAGCTTCTTCAATAATGAAGTTTACAACTTCTTTAAGTACATTCTCTAAGTGTTTAGGATCTTTACCAGTAATGTCTATTCTATATCTTGGAGGTCCGATAGTGTATATTCTGGCGTTGTTATTACCTAATTTTGACGCTATTTGTAGAGCTCTACTTAATACTTCTCTAATGTGTTCTATACCGTTTGGTTTAAGATTTATAAGCCTTACAATTCCTGAAAGAGTAACTTCACTAACCTCAATATGTTGTTTAGCTACTTCTTCAATTGCTTTAGCAATATTTTCAGGTATACCTAATTTAAGTAGTGCTTTAGTACCTTCTTTCACAACTTCTTCAAAAACTCTCAACATGTCTCCATAGTAGTCTTCAAGTTTCCAACCTACATTTATAATTAGGTCTTGAAGTGGGATGTTTAGTTTTTGTGAAATTATTTCAAGAAGTTTAACTGCTCTTAAGGTTCTCTTCCACCTCATTAGTTTCTCCTTCTTCTCCTCATCCCTAACTCTTCTTAATGATATGTCTACGAGTTTTCTCTTAAAATCAACTCTAACAACTCTAAATACTGCTTTCTGATTAATCTTTAAGTAATCCTTAATGCTGTGAAACCATGATTGTACAATCTCATTTACTGGTGCATATGCTTCTAATCCTCCATACTCATCAAGAGCTACATATGCTCCATGATCGAAAATTCTAGTAACGGTACCCACTACTAATTCACCAACATCTGGTACTTCTTTACGTGCAACTCTTACAGTTAGTATCTGAGGTCTCTTTTCTCTCTCTTTACCCTTCTCCTTACTCACACGTAATCATTATGTCAGGTGTTTATAAAGATTTGAACCCATGTGGAAGTTACTCTAATTCTTTAACTATTGACGCCATGATTTGCGCCTTACCACCCGTAGATACTGCAAGTATATTGCCACACACTAAGCATCTAACAGTTATTGATGTGTGTGAGAAGATTATCTGCTCATTACCACAGTTGTTACATCTAACAACTAGGAACTTCGATCTTGGTCTTGGAATTAATATCTTACGCCATTTTGGAGGCATTATGATCACTTAACGAGTTCAAGTTTTTTCAACCTTCCAATACTTCTAACCAAGATATAACCACAAGCTCTACATTGAAGTTTAACTGCAATTTTCTTTGTAGTTTTTGCAAAGAATTTTTGTCTAGGCTTTCTACTAGAGCCATAACCTTCACACTTTCTTAAATATCAAGATCAAACCTACTGAAGGGACCAAGATATTTTAAAGTTGTTGAATAGATTGTGGGAAAGGATTTCTTAAAAAGCACTAATGCGATCTTCTTCTCAATAACTTTCCTGAACTCTATTTTTTTAACTACATCAAGTATTTTCTTCTCTTCAGATAGGAGTTTATCTTCATCAACTTCTCTATTCTCAGCTAGGTGTCTCAGTATTTTTGAAATTCTAGTCTGTATTAGCGTACATACAGCATTTCTTACAGTCTTTTCAAGACCTTTAAGTACGTCATTATCTGCAAATTCAACCTCACTAAGTATTTTACTTACTACTTTCTGAACAAGCTCTACATATGACGTGTATGGTAATTTCTGAATGTTCATGCTTTCAACTTCACTTCTAGCTAGAGATAGAAGTTCTTTTAAAGCACTACTTCTCATCAATAAACTCACCTAGACCAGTATTGACTAAGTATATTCCGATATATGCAGGTACTTTAACGATACTATCCTTACTTGTTGAGTCTAAATTCTCACCCATTACTCTAATCTTACTAAGATCTCTTAACAATCTTACTCTTAACATTCCTTTCCTAAAGGCTATGGCTTTATCAATGATGTATTCTGAGCCTTTATCTAGATCTTTCACATCAAGTCGAGTAACTCTTAATCCCGTCTTTCCGTGAAGCGAGTTGGGTGCTCGAATTAATCTCTTCGTATCCATGGTAACAATCTCGTCAATCTGTACTCTCAACATTTTTTCAATCATGTTGATGTTATCACTTATAAACTTACTTAACTTCTTAACATCTCTATACTTGAGATATTTAGAATCTAAGTATTTAATATCGACGAATCGTGAAGTTGCACTAAATAATCTTCTACCAAGACCTTGGAGATCACTCCTAATAAGTACTACATAGCCTTTGATGCTCCTTCTAACGTATCTTTCGGGGTTGAGATTTCTTGCAAGTATGTAATCAATTAATTCTCGTCTCTCGTCTTGATTAAGTTCTCTAACGATATCGTTCTCTACATGTACGTGAAATCCTCTGTGACCTGAGAAGTATATTTTTACATCCTTATCGTTAAGACCGAGATCGTTTATTAGAATATCTATTAACTTCTTAGTCTCTTTAACAGCTTCTTCAAGACATTCAAGTGTCATTACTTTAACGTCTCTACAGACTTCAGTCTCTAGATGATCTGCATCTATATCAAAGACTAAATCTGCACCTAGCCACACCTTACTCTCCATGTCGGGATTGTCTGGATATTTGTAATAAGCAGCTGAATGGTATATATGCTTTGGTACTTTACTTACTGTAAATTTCTGAAGTGTATTTATACTGTTGAAGCTTAGATGTCTAATTATAGATTCAGCTTCGAAAGTAGTTATTGCTATCTCTCTTTGCTCAATCCTTGAAATTTCAGGTACATTCTTCTTGTAGTAATGTTTGAAGTATATTTTTTGAAGTTCTTGAAAATTCATTACTCAAGCATGGGTGCTACGTAGTAGGTTAATCTTCCACCCATGGGTATTTCAAAAGTAAGTACTAGAGGTTTTGCAGATGCAAATTCAATAGTTGCAATATCGCTAATCTTGTATGCTTTAGATACTATGTCTGTCAGGTAGTCTAGGCTATACTTTGCTGAGGCTGGCTCTTTAAAGTCGTACTCAAACATTGCTTCTCCCTCTCTCTCAAATTTAACTTCAAGATCACCTCTATCACTCATAGCGACTATGTAGAGACCATCATCTCTTGCATCAAACTTTACTGAGTCTGCAATAACGTCAGCATCCTTAATAGCTTCCTTCAAAGCATCACTTGCAACTTTAGCTGTAACTGTAAGTACTACTTTAGGTGTTGGTAACTGTTCAGTAACCACATCAATTAGTGGTAGAGCTACGGTTCTTGTAGCTTTACCTATAAGTTTAACCTTAACTTTACCTTCACTAACAACAAGGCCAACCTTGTCACCTTTTTTAACTCTTCTTAAAAGTTTCTTAAAATCGTCAAAGTTAATGCCAATTTTAACTTCTTCAGAAAGTTCTTCAGGATATTCTTCAAAAGCTTCTTTAGGCATGAATAGGTCAATCATGGCTGTTCTTGAGGAATCTAGTGCTCTAAGTTTAAGACCTTCATTAGTTATAGTGAAAGATGCTTCTTCAACAAGTACGGCAATCGATTCTATAATGTGTGTCCATTCTTTAGCATCTGGATACGTTATCTTTACCTCACTCATGGATATACGTTCTGAACTATAATTTAAGAATTTATCTCCTGATACTTCAAGATAATATTACAGTTGTTATTATTCATATTCGCGCCAAGTATGGCCACACTTCACACATCTATAAAATCTTGTTGGTGGTTCATCAGCAGCTCTTGTTTGTTGAAGCCAATAGTATGCTTCTTCATAACCACATTTTGGACATCTAGCTCTTGTTTTTGGTAAATATTCTTCACTAGTTTTAGTGACAACTATAGGTGTTTCTGTTGGTTTTCTAGTAATTGACACCTTATCAATAAGCATGTTCGTTGTTGAGCTTTCAGCGAAACCACATTTTGGACATTTAAGTATTGTCTTACCCTCAATCTTTATAGGTATCATTATGCTTCTACATTTAGGACAAAACTTTAAACTCATGAAGTACTATTTCTTGTCTTAATTACTAATAAATCTATCTGTTTAATTCTCTACTGAGGTCTCTATAAACTTCTTCGGCAGTTTTCTTACCTGAAAGTACCATACCACCAAATATTGGTCCCATTCTTGGTAGTCCATAAACTTTAGCTGTTGCCATTCCTGTAACGTACAAGCCTTCAACGACCTTACCACTATAGCTTATTATTAAGTCTTCAGCTTCAATACTGCATGCAGATTTCTCACCCTTAATTGCAAGTTTGAAGTCTGGAATTTTCTTACTAACAATGTTGACAACTTCAGCATCGTGACCTGTTGCGTCAATTACGGCTTTAGCTTTTATGAAGAGTGGATCTACCCAGAGCTGTGATATGTGTACTGCTGACCAATTAATAACTACACCAGCAATTCTTAAGGGATTTGATCTAAATATGACATCTTCTACAGATACTCCTAAAAGTACTTTGACACCTGCATTAATGGCTTTACTTGCAAGTTTAGCAATAAATTCTGCAGGATTCATGACGTAGAGACCGTCACGTACTTTCTTAATATTGACTAGAAACTCGTCATGAATAAGTTCTGCTGCTGGACTTTCAATAGCAATGCTTGGAAGTAACATACCACCACCACCAATACCACCACCAAAACTTAATCTACGCTCTATAAGTACTGTCTTTAAACCATACTTGGCTAGGTAGTATGAGCATGTGAGGCCTGAGGGTCCAGAACCCACAACTACAGCATCAACGTCTACTAGGCTTTCAAGTTCTTTCAAGGCTTCGTTAATTATGGCTTTGCTAATCTCATCCTCGCTAACTTTTCTAACAATACTCATACGTTACTTATAACGTCATTAGGCACGTATTTAAACATACCGTACCTTACTTCTAGATTATCTTGACGCTTAATATTTTCTCAAAAAACTCTATAGCTTCATCTCTTGTTACTCTCTGCTTATTACCAATTTTTGATCTACATCTTCTACGATACATGACTCTATAGCCAGGTCTTACAAGTCTTACAGCAACATCCATACCCCATATACCTAGATTTGGATCATACTTAACGCCTGGAATTAGTATATGTTCTTTAATTCCAAAGCTTACATTTCCATAATCATCAAAACTTGATCTTCTTAAAGTGAAGTCAATAACGGAGAGTGCTTTGAGTAAGAACCATATTGCTTTAGCTCTTCTTAAAGTAACAACTACACCTATAGGTTCACCTCTTCTTACACCCCACTCTTTGATGCTCTTTCTAGCCCTTCTATATGAAGGTTCTTGATTGGTAAGTATTTTTAAGACTTCAGCCGCCTTTGCAAGTTTTTCACCGCTAGTACCAACACCGATATTAACGACAACTTTGCCTATGAAGATGGCTCTCATGGGGTGATCCTTAATTAATGCAAATTTCTTCCAATCAATCACTCTCCAGTCAAGACTTCTCACGTCTAGAGATTTAGGATCAATTGGCGGCGCTATGAGATTCATAGACAAATTGTGCTGTTTAGTGACTTTAATACCTTTTCAATGAGGTATATGTGCATTTTGTTTATGTGAAATGGTTTAAAAACTTAATAATGATGTTCTTTCGATGTCTTCAATCTTTGAGAAAGTAAAGCCTATGTCTATTGGTCAGGAACGACTAATTAATGCACTTAAGGATAGTAGAAATGAAGTTGTTGGTGTATTTGGACCTACAGGTAC
>NJDF01000024.1 GCA_002254895.1 Thermoprotei archaeon ex4572_64 | reverse complement strand
CGTAATTTAACGCTTCAGTTATTAATCTAGCAAGTTCAGTCTTACCTGATCCTGGAGGTCCTGTAAATAGAATAGATTTTCTTTTGCTTCTTAAAACTGATTCAATCTCATAAATCTTATCTAAATCCTCATCTGAAATAATAAACCTCTCTCTAATAACCTCAATAAATGACCTACTCACTTTCTTGGAAGCAAAGGTTTCATAAGATGGCTGAACATATTTATGTGTCTCTAATTTTGATTTAAAGACTGTTAAGTCCATTCCCAAAAATTCATTAATCTCATTAATTTTACTCATTATATGACTTACTAATTTATCTTTATCCCTACTAATCGATATAATGCCTGGTGTGGGATGAGGTAAATTTATATTTATATCATCTCCAAACCACTTTTCATCGCTATCATAATTTTCTAATATTGACTTATGAATCCATATTAGATATAATCGTAATCTATATGGATATATCACATTATTTTGATCATACTCATCTGGCCAGAATAATTCATACCTTGCAAATTCAATTGCTGTCACTATTCCTATAAGTGGTGCTAATATTGAACTGCGGCAAGAAATGTTCTTGTATTTGTACAATACAAGTAAGCAATGTTTACGGTATCTGGCTTATCGCCTTTAAGAAACCTCTCAATAAGACTCTTATAATGTACCAATACTCCCCCTCTTGCTCGTTCAAGAGGTCCAATCAATTCCTTAATGTCCTCCGTTTTAATACCCCAATAGGTGAATTTATTTCCTTCACTAAGTGCAAATCTTATCGTTTTGACAATATTTTGTCTAACACCTGCACAGACCCAGTATTTCGAGTTTGGAAAAATTTTATCTAATGATCTTATAATCTCATTAAGTTCCTTGGATTCTCTAAATATCACGTCATTTAGAATCTAGTAGTACGAGTTTATGTATTTTCATACCATATTTTACCGAATAAAAATGTGTTAATATGAACTATTGTAAAGAATTATAAGGCTAGAGTGCTGAGTGAAAATTAGTGAGGAGGGACTTAAGTTCTGATTGGTGATTGGGAATCCACGTACCGATTCTTTCTTTTTACACTATTACGTGAGTCCTAGTCTTGAAAGTAGATCAAACGCACTATATTTTGGACTTAATTTTACATATGCTTTCTTCTCACCTTTAGGTGTGATTAGTGTATTCACTTTCTCTACCTCAACTTTGTAGAGTTTTTGAATAGTATCTGCAATTTGTTTTTTAGTAGCTTCTCTCCTAACTATGATTGTTATTTTATTCTCTTTAAACTTATCTTTAAATAATGTCTTTGAATCTATCTCTTAACTTCTCTATAGCACTTAAAGTCCATAATGTTAATCTTCCAGGAACACCTCCAGGAGCTAGATGAAGTATATTTAAGTTATCTACTAAAGTTACGTCAGTTCCTGGCAAGTTCTGAACTGCCTTAAATACTTGAGATTTTCTTCCAAGAACTACAAGTACACTTTTGGGCGTCTTATACCTTCTACCTCTCATTTTTCCCTTACCAGCTCTAATTCTTGTTCTATCATGTGCTCTCTCAACATCATCCCAGAGTCCAAGCTTCTTAAATACTCTCTTAACTTCACTAGTATACATTAATTCTTCAAAATCATTAGTGATTATTAACGGTACTTGTAGTACATTGTCAATAATGTGTCCTCTAGATTTTACAAGTTCAGGAATAGCTGTTGCAGCTATCGCTGAAATTATAGCCAATTTCTTCTCTTTCTTGTTAATATATTCATGTATTTTCTTCTCTACTTTTGGTGGATGTGCACGTCTACCACCTACTGTATTTGGAGCAAAAGCTGCACGTGGCCACAAATGACCTTTAATTCTCGGTAACCTAGCAATACCTAAACCAACACCAAAAGATTCAGCTGTAGTTCTCTTACCAGCCATAGGGTCAGTACCTTTAGGTTGAAGTCTCATAGTGAAAGCACTTAGGAAAGCTCTTCTAATAAGATCTATCCTTACAGGAAAGTGAAAGTATATTGGTAATTCAACTTCACCTACAGGCTCCGCATTTAAATTAAATATCTTAACTATCTTAGGTACTTGATATGTAGGTTTAATTAATGGTTCAAGACTAAGTCTGTTAAAATTTAATAAAACATTACTTATAGATGACATGGTGAGTAGAAGTGAATACTTCTTTATAAGCCTTTACCTACCTCTTCTTCTTTTCTTTAGATTTTCTTCTAAGTTCTTCCATAATTTTCTTAGCTTCTTCTCTAGGCATATTTCTTAAATGAATATAGAGTGGCTCAATTATTTTTGCTTGCTCAATTGATTCATACACATGAACTTCAGCAACACTTTTACCAAGACCAAAACCGGTAAGTATTTTTCTAACAAATACGAGATTTTCATCAACACCTAAAGTTGATGCTACATATTTTCTAACATCTAATCTAGTTGGTGTTGATACACCTACATGCCAAATCTCAATTTTTAATTCTCTTCTCTTAAGTAGTGGGTTCTTTCTATCATCAACTATTCTATACGTAACCTTTCCAATCTCAACATCTTCAGGAATTCCTGGAATCTCCATGATAAACAACTTCCTATAGAGATACTATTCCTTCTTAAAAACCTCACGCTATGAAAATTAGAAATCCTTAAAAGTATGTAAACCAAGCTACTCATGGCCCCGTAGCTCAGCTTGGAAAGAGCGGCGGTCCTTATGACTGGCCGAACCTCCTAATCTTAGAAGAAAGCCGTAGGTCCCGGGTTCAAATCCCGGCGGGGCCGCCATTAATTATTCACATCTACTCACAAAATATCTACATAATGTAAAGAGTAGTGTGAGACTCATAATGACTAATGATAAAAGACATGCATATTGTGATAAGTGAGAGAAAGTTTTACTATTTGAAAAAAGTAAAGAAGTTGCAATTCCCATAATGGAAATGAATGCTAATATACAAGAAAATAGTAGTGGAATTTTACAAGAGTCATCATGAAGATAATCTATAACTCCTAAATCTTTAACATACATGTATGAATCTCTAATATTTTCAAGTCTTTTTAATGAAACTTGTATTCTTCTTTAATATACATGTTCTTCAACTGTGGTAATTATGGAAAGTATTACAAGTAATGTTAAGTCTATTTGTAATGTAGTGTAGAGAATATTAGGCATTATGGATATTTACTTCACGAGCTTTCTCCCAATGATATTCAAATCATAGTCTTATTCTATCTCTTTCAGCACGTAGTGTAAATTTAACTATATCATTCTTAATATCTTTCAATTTTTCAGCATTTAAGAGATAACTATGGGTTCTTTAAATCTTGCATACTTATTGTCAATTATTATGACGGATCTATCAATATCTGTAGTTGCTTTCTAATAACTCGTAGTATATTTCTTTGACAGTTCAAAGATTATTTAATCTTTTCATTCTTTAAATCTTCATCATTAACTCTCTTGTCAATAAGTATTTTGAAAGTAACTCCTTCTTATTAACTACATTCACAATTACACTCTTAATTTCATTATTATCAATCTGAATAGAGTGTTGAGGTTGTTAACATTTCTTAATGGCCTTTCCTACGATGTTTCATTGTACGCCTTTCCGGGCAAGATCTAAGGCCTTTTAAGATCACTCTCAGTTTCAATATTCAAATTTTTAAAGAGCCTCGGAACACTAGTGCAATTCTATTATAGTAATTCTTATAATTCTCTTAACGTTACGTATACATCATGTATAGAGTTGATAGTTATGAGTTTGGTGTTATTGTTATTAATGGTGTGAAGTACACTAGGGATGTTATTATACTTCCTAGTAGAATTATTGATAATTGGTGGAGAAGAGAAGGCCATAAGCTATATCTTGAAGATCTTGAAAAGTATGGAGTGTTTAGTGAAGAGTTTACACATATGGTTATTGGTACAGGTTATCATGGCTATATGAAGGTAACTAGTGAAGTAGTTAAAGAGTTAGAAAAGAGAGGAATAACATACTATATAGACATTACTAGAAAAGCATGTGCTAAATTTAATGAGTGGTTAGATAAGGGTTATAAAGTTGTAGGTGCTTTTCACCTAACTTGCTAAGTTAAAATACTTAAAGGTGTAATTAAAGTACCATCTCTATGAATAATTACTAGAAGTACAACATCACTACCATAACTTCTCTCAATCTCTCTTAACTTATCAATAGTCTTGAGAATCTGCTTGGTGAAGGCTTCGCAATCACTTTCAGCTCTTTTAAGAATTTCAAGTAATTGTACTGGTGATGGATCTATGTAGAACTTATCTTTAAAGTCAACATCTTGAAGTTTTTGTCTTAGTTCTTCTGTAGGTAAAATTTCAAGTATTCTCTTAAAGTTTAATGCACGCTTCTCAGTAATTGTCAATTCTCTTCTAATCACGCTTAAAGTTCTCTGAAGATCAACACTTAACTGTGTCAGTTTTGTTAATAAACTTCCAACTCTATCGATAATTACAACACTCATAAAACTCTTTCACTATAGTGTTGATTCATTATCTTTAAAAACTTATACCTTCACTGTAAAGTGAGGATTACTTCATCATTAAGTAGAGAAGAAATAGTTATAATTTAAGAGTTTAGAAAATAATTGTGTCGAGACTGCTAGATATTGTTTCTAAAATGTCTATTATTAGACCACCTATAAGTCATGCTAGGCTTGCTAAACTTAGAGATGATCTTGTACGTGCAGGAATTAGAGTACCTGCAGAGCTTTACTACTCTTTCATTATAACGTTATCGGTAATTCTCGAAATTTTAGGTGTAATATACTTCATAACTACTACATATCCCATCATTGATGTGTTTTTAATATTGCTAAGTCGTGGATTAGTATTTAACTACACAGTACTATGTATAAGGTTCTTTACAGGTATTATTGCACTCCTTACAGGACCGTTAGTATATGTAGTACTCATTAATTTACCTAAAGTTTTAACGTCAAATATCAAGTACTATATTGATCAGGAGCTTCTCTTTTTCGTATCTTTCCTATACATGACTAGTGTTGCCAACATCTCCCTGAATAGACTTGTAGATTTTGTCTTAAAGTCTAGACTCTTCAATGCCATTAAGGAACTCATCAAGAGAGTCTATATTCACACAGTAATTGGTGGTCATGATGTACTTTCAGCATTTAGGAAAGTTGCTCATGAGTCAGCCTCTACAGATTTTAGAGAAGTTATTGAAGGATATTTCACAGCTATTAGTATTGGTGCTGATCTTGCAAGTTACTTAAGTACTAAACTCAAAGAACTTGTTAGTAGACTTTCAGAAACTTTAAAGAGAAATACTGAATTTATGCAGACGATAATGCAGTCAGCAATGGGTGTAATACCTATACTTGAGATTTTTGCATCAATATTCTTTATAGTTCAGGCAGTATCACCTACAGGCACTGCTATTGTTAGTAGTGAAAGTGCTATAACTATGAACTTAGTTATTGGTCTTGCTTTACTACCATTCTTCTCAATAGTCTTTCTGATCCTTGGTGATAGAGTGTACAAGATACCAAGTACAACTATGAGACATCACATACCTGCAGCCATCTCAGCCCTTGCTGCAGTCACTACGTCATTGATAATACTTGCCGTAATGTATAATGGTGATCCACTCTCAACGAGATACATACCTTTAATATCTCCTCTACTTGAGAAGTTAAATGCAAGAATGATAGAGATTCCTTATGCTTTAGTTTTAGGCGTAATTTTAACTATAACTTTCCTACCAGCAGCTATATATGGTAAGCTTTTCGTTAAGGAGAAGACTGGAGTTCAGGAAGAGACTGCAGAATTTACTAGAGAGTTTGCTGAAGCTATAAAGTCAGGATTAACTCCTGAGAAAGCTTTTACAGAGCTTTCAAAATCACCAAGATTTAACTATCTGAAGAAGTATCTAAGAGGTATTGCACTATCTTTAAAACTTGGACAATCAATTACTGAACAGTATAGAATTATAGGAAAGATGAAGGATTTCATCTCAAGAATGATAATGACGCTACTACTTGAAGGTTTAGATATTGGTGGTGCAAGATACGATATGCTTGACTATGTAGCATCGTTTAGTAGATCTCTTGTCGAGTCCATCAAGAACATGAGAGCTAGCCTTAAGGTGTTAATGTACATACCATACATAGTTGCTTTACTTGCAGTTTTTGCATCAGTAGTAACAACATACTTAATAGATGCACTAGTAGGCACATTAACAACATTCTCAACAAGTTTCATAGAAAGACTTGCATGCTCTGTATACTTGACATTGGTAGTTAATAACTTCTTACTAGGACTCGTCGCTGGTAAGACAGGCACTGGAGAATTAGCTAGCGGAT
>NJDF01000023.1 GCA_002254895.1 Thermoprotei archaeon ex4572_64 | reverse complement strand
CAGATGATACTAACGTAGTAAAAGGACAAATAACTTCATGGGGTTTATCAGGCGGTAATAAGGATGTAGAATCTGTAGCAGCTTTTGGTGGATTCATTGATAAAGAAAAACCAAGAGAACAGTTTGAATTAACTTTAGAAGTAACTCCAAAGATTGATACAGCAGAGAGTTCTTTATGGGACGAATACAAATACGGTGTTGGTTTAACTTCAGCAACTGAAGGAACAACTAAAGCTATCTTTGTAGAAGCAAATGATGGAACTAATGCTAAAACATGGGCATTTAATAACTGTTACGCAGTTACTTGGGAACCATCACATTCAGCAGATGATAACATGAGTGGTTCATTCACATTTAAGTTTTCACCAACTGATGATGCAGGTAATGCAAACTTAGTTACTGTAGCTGATGAAGTTACTACAGTACCAGCTTGGTCATAAGACTAAGTTATTGAGTGTAATAATACACTCTCTTTTTTTTATTTTTTATTAAGATTATGAGATGAAACGAAATGGATATACGAGAAGAATTAAATGGATTAAGTAACGCAGGTTAGGTTTATTGATTAGAATCGAGGAAAAGAAAATGTTTGAAATATATAAAAAGAAAGTAACAATAAATGATAATAATGACAACCCTATAACTTATGAACTATTACCACTTAGTGGCAAGTACATGGGTAAACTAATGAAATTAGTTAAGGAGTTATCAAAAACAAAAGACAAAAAGGAGGATGAAGCTTTAGACGCTATCAGTGAAGAAGCTATCAACTTATTGACTGAATTACTTTTGGAGACTTTTAAGAAGAGTTACCCTAAAGAAGATGAAGTTATCTTAGATGCTTTTGTATCACAGAACATGTTTCAGTTAATTGAACCATTGATGGAAGTTAACTTAAATAATAAACAAGCTTAAAATGACACAAGGAGAACCTAACTTGCTAGATTTGCAGGGGTTCTTAAATGATGTTAGTAAGGGGGATGACACAGGTCCTTCTAACTTATCATTCTTATATCATTTATTTGCTTCAGAGTTTAGTATGACACTTAAAGATATACAAGAATTACCAATGCCATATTTAATGAGCTTGGTAGAAACACAACAGTACTTAAAGAAAGAAGAGGAAAAAGCTTATAAGAAAGCAAATAAGAGATAAGATGACAGGAAAAAGTAATAAATCAGTAGTACTAGACATAGAAGCTAACATTAAAGGTGCAGTAGCTAACTTAAAGAAACTTTCACAAGTTACAGCTACTACAATGGCTCGTATGAATAGAGACATGGCTAAAGTAAGAGTACCCGGTAACGTAGCACCAAACGGACAATCTAAAAGTCAATACTTGGCAGAGCAATCCTTAGAGAAAGCTGAAATAAGAAAAAGAGCAGTTGCGAGAAAAAAGAAACTTACTAATTCCTTAGATGAAAATAAAGAGGCATTAGTCGCTGCAAATGCTAAAATTAAAATTAAAAAGAAAACTGTTGGGGACTTAAAGAAACTTAATAAAGCTGAGTATGGTCAGGATTTTGCTGACAAAGTACTAGCTCAACATAAGTCTATTAATAAATCTATACCGGCTATGGATAGATACCGTCTTGCTACAAGAATGGTTAAGAAAGATATGGATAAACTTAGTAAAGGTTCCTCTGTTCCTTTTGCAGGATACGCTATGAGTCTGATGTTCTTTGGTATGGCACTTAAGAAAACTTTTGACACTATATGGAAATCCTCTACTAAAACATTTCAAGACATATCACACTCAGTAGAAGGTACTGTAACTCAATTTGATTTAATGGAAGGTAGTATGAAGTACCTTGGTTTCGTTGTAGGTGCAGCCCTTGAACCAGTTGTCGGTTATCTTATCCCTATCATTGATAAAGTAGCAGACCTTGCAGAGGAATTTCCTAACTTAACAGCCGCTATCGTAATAGCTATGGGAGTACTTGGTACAATATTCTTCGTTGGAGGAAGTGCTAAATTAGCATGGGACGGTTTCGTTGGTCTAGGATTAGCTATAAGTGGAGTTAAAACAAAAGCAACTGCTTTAAAAAGCTTCAGCTGGTCAAGTTTAGGAAACACTATACAGAGTGGAATTGGTATAATATCAATAGGATTTGCTTTTGTAAAGGCTAAAGATGCTATTGAAAATCTTAAAAGTGGTAAAGTATTCTCAGGAGTAATTGACGCTATAGAAACTGGTTTATTTGCAATAGGTGGTGGAATGCTTCTTAAAGGGAATAAAGCAGGTGGTTATTTAATAGGTATTGGTGTTGGATTAGAATTAGTACAAAAAAATACTTTTATCCAAAGTATAATGTCTATAATGGCGATATTAACTTCATTCTTTTACACTGCTGGATTATATATAGGTGAACTGTTTGCTAATGGTTTCTCAGGTAGGTTAAAAGCAAATATTTACGCGTTACTGGAAAATGACCCTATTTTAAAACATTTAGGTAGTTTACTGGGAGTAGATTTTGCAGCTGAGAAAGAAGCAGCATTAAATGACTCAACTTATTTTGATTTTGATTTTAACAAAGAATTTAAGGAGATTTATACGGCTCAAATGGTTACAGCTAAAAAGTGGGATGAAAGTATAGGTAAAGTTTTAGATGACTTAGATAAAGTTACTGAAAATATGTATCATGCAGATAAAACGTTTTCAGATAATTTACAGTTATTTAGTAGTGATTCAGATTTTAAAAAATTAATGGATAGTAATGCGTTAAACCCTACACAGTTATCTAAGTTATTATCTCTAGACGCTGAGGTAGGACATAAAAATACTTTAAATGACAAACAATGGGCGATGGCAGAGAAAGAGTATAAAGAGCAAACAGGAAATTATTATACAATAGAATCTATTAATGTTACAACAAATGACTTAGCTGACATGTTAAGTCAAGTTAATAGTTTAGCAGGTATTTAAAATGACAAGTTATATAAAAATTATAGATGGAGCTACAACATATACTATACCTGGTACATCAGTAAGTACTAGTTATACTGTATCAACAGTAGCAAAACAAAGAGCTAATGGTGGAGATATAGTAGAGGTACAAACACAAAGTGTAGCTAACCCTTTATATGCTATCAAAGGAGTACACTTCACTGGTAAATTCAGAACAGGTGAAGTTGCTTTAACTCAAGATGTTTTAGTTGAATGGGCAAAGAGACAGTATGATGGAACTAACTATCTAACTTTACAGGTTGGTTACGGTCCAGAAGACCCTGAGCAAATGACTTTAAAAGGGTATGACTTATCCTCAAGTATTAAAGTAATACTTAAAAGTTTTAACTTTCCTTTAAATACAACAAATACAACTGATGCTTATATGCCAGTTGGTGATATGATATTACAGGAGACTAAATAAGATGGTCTTTGTTAACTGGAAGATAACTCGAGACCCATTCGTTAATGATGTATGGACTGGGGTTACGGAAGACATTGAAGGGTTTTATGACCCAATGCTTCGTACTAACTTAGGTGAAGGTAAGGATACTTTCTCCTTTAAGTTAACTAATTTCAATGATACACTTGATAACCATTTCCAAGTTGGGGATAAAATCACATTACGTTATGGTGTTAATACCTTACCAGCAGACATGACTGATGACCACATTAAGATGGTTGGAGTTATAACTTCATTACCTGGTCAAGAAGATGGAGGAGCTAACTTACTTAGAGTAGAAGGTAATAATTTCAGTGAGACACTAATGAATGCCATTACTTTTATTAATGGAGATTCCTTAACTATACCTAACTTCTTGGACCAAGCACTACAACATATTGCAGCTTATAATGATAAATTCAGAGTTACTTGGCACCCAGGTAATAAGGATGTTAAGACAGATGGTACTGCTTTTCCTATGGGAGAAAGATGGTACAATAAAAGTGTTAAGGTATTACTTGAAAAATATAGTAGTAGAAAGATAACAGAAGATGTTAATTACTACTGGTACGTAAATAACGCTAACCAATTAGTTTGGAGAGCACAAACAGAAGATGTTACATACTCTTTTAATAAAGAGACTGAAGAATATAAAGCTTATAAAAATAGTAAAGATATGAAAGGTATAGTTAATTTCCTTATCATAAAAGCTAATGTATCACCTAAAGGTAATCCTATATCAACTAGAATAGACCGAGCAATATCAAGAGTTAAACATGGTTTTAAACCAAAGATTATAACTTTTGATGCAAAGGAAGGTGATAACTTAGTTGGTTTAGATGGTGGAGTACCTGATACATTTCCATTTACAACTAAGTGGAAGAGTAAAGTTGAAAGAGCAGCAGCTCCTTTTATGACTGAAGGTAGTTTTGTTACATGTGATTCTTTAGATGAGTACGATACAGCTATCATAGAACAAACTAAATACCTTATGATAAGAACAGGTAATGCGTATTTAGATGAACATCAACATGGTAAATTATCAGTTGAATTAACATTCCAACCAGGTAAGAACTGGAATATAGGAGACGTTATATCTGTAACTATTCCAGAGATAGGTAAGAGTAATAACGCCATGAGAGTAAGAGATGCTGAGTATAGTACTACAACAGAGAGATATACTTTAGTTGAAGATGAGGGAACACTATGAACAAGAATGTAACGAACGGGAGTGAAGTGAAATGATTAATGATAATATGATTAATGCTTTAGCAGGAGCATTAAATGGAGAAGGAATGACAATGCCTAGTAGTATGGCTTTCAGTGAGGATGTACAAACATTATCACCAACAGCTACTAACATAACAGGTATTTTAGATTCAGATGATACAACTAACAGTCGAACAACTAATGTAACAAAATTTACTGGCGTAAGAAGTGGGACATCAGTTATAAGTCCAACAGGAGATTATCTTAACACTTTAGGTTTATTCACAAGTGAAGGTGGTACTTTAATGGCAACTTCAAGTGTAGCTAACTTTTTACATACAGATGACTTTGACTTAGAGGTTGATTGGGAAATAACAGTTAGCAGAGGATAGAAGAATGAACGAAGTGAATGAAGCCGACAACTCGAAGAGGTGTTGGTGATGGGATTAAGTGCAGCAGAAGAGTTAGGTAAAATTATAGCAGGTTCAGTTAATGCTCAGGCTAGAATCGAACAAGACTTTATAGCAGATGACCCTAATCAGTCCATGTTAATGACTAATACAGAAAAGATTACAGTTAACTTAAAGGTAACAGGTACAAAGAAATTATATAAGACAGATAGTTTTATAATAGACCATCCGACTCAAGGTATAGTAGATAGCCCTATTTTACTTATAGACGGTGGTTACGCAACAGCAATAAACGCATTTTCACTTCCAGTAAGTTTTCCATTGACATTCAATGAGATAGCAGAAGGGGATGAAATAGTATTCACATACGAATCATAAGGTAAATAAAAATGGCAGAAAGAAATTGGGATGATACAGGATTAACAACAAGTGATACTATATCAACAACAGAATGGGAAGATATGACACAAAATAACATCATACCTTCAAAGACTCACATGACAAGCGATGGTTCAGACCATTCATACATAGACCAAAATGTAACTGTATTCAGTACACCTACTTTTGATGAATTAACAATAACATCTAATACAACTTTACAAGAAGTTGGAAGAGCAGGAGAAGCTTTAGT
>NJDF01000022.1 GCA_002254895.1 Thermoprotei archaeon ex4572_64 | reverse complement strand
GGTTCAGCATTAACTTCTTTAACAGCACATGCTAACGCGTAAGTATTTACATCATATATCTTGCCAAACCTTAATGATCTGCCTGGAATTTCAAGTTCATTACCTGTAGATATTATGGAGACCTTAGGTCTTCTATACACTTTAACTTTACTAACACCTATACATGCAAGTAAGGCAAGCTCTCTAGTTGTGAGTAGCGTGTTCTTTCTAAGAACTAGATCACCCATAGCTATGTCAGAACCTGTAGAAGCAATATTTTCACCAGGACTTACAGCTCTATATATGATTACCTTATCATTAATAGTCTTAGTGTACTCTACCATAACTACAGCATTTGCACTTATTGGTAATGGTGCACCTGTAGCAATTTCTACACACTCCTTCTCATTAATTTTTGGTAAAACTTCACAACCAGCCTCTACCTTACCTACAAGTTTAAGTTCTATAGGTTCAAGTTCACTAGCTCCAAAAGTATCTTCAGCACGTACAGCATAACCATCCATTAACGCTCTATCAAAAGGTGGAATATCTATAGGTGAGTATACATCTTCAGCAAGTACTCTATTAAAAGCATTAATAAGATCAACCTCCTCAACACCTAATGGTTCAATCTTTATAGTATTGAATATTTTTTCAAGAGCTTCTTCAGGAGTTACAAGTTTATGATAAATTTTTCTAGACACATTTATGGTTAAGAAACTATCCTTAAAAATTCTCTTGGTGTTAAAACATTATCTGTAAGGTACTTCCTACTACGTAGGAAGTTTATGAAGTCATAATCTATTGTTAAGAATTTTAAATTTAATTCTCTAGAAGTTGAGTATAGAAGATTATCAATAAAATCTTTATGACCTTCACGATATAGTTTAAATGCACTTATATAAGCTGTGGATGGAATGATTACTAGCTTATAAGTTATTCTTATCGCATTTAATCCCTCGATAACAATATCCATATCGTTCATTGAAATAATTTTCAATATTTTCCAAAATGCTTCTAGTAGAGAAAGTTCAGTATAATGTACATCAACTTTATGAAAATATTTTATACATTCTAAAACTTCATCCTCAACATCAATACCAAGTGCTGGTAGTAAGAAACTCGTATCTACAAGTATTTTTAACCTACTTGTCACGATATTTCAATTGCTGCTTTATACTTTCTTCTTCAAGATCTTTTAAAGTTATTTTTGTAATTTTTTTACCATGTAGAGATAGCCAGATAGCATCACGTATAGGTTCAATAATTATTTTATTATCTTCAATACGAATTTTGATTGAAACACCTTCATCAATACCTACTTTCTCAGCAATTTCTTTAGGGATGACTAATGTTCTTCTCTTACCAATCCTAGTAATTATCTCCATGTGAGTTAATAGTCATATCTGATTAAAAGTATTTTTCTAAATTTAACATGATTTCAGTTTTGAAGTTAAGCTCAAGCCATGTTCTGAGCAGTCTTAATGAAGAATTGTTCTTTCCTCGATAAGTATACTCTCTCATTTAACTAAATTCTTCGTGATTGAATGGTTTGTTTTATTTTACTTGCTAGGTTTTTAAGTAAGAGTTTCATTAACATACCTTAATGGGTAGAACTGAAAATCCTGATCTTAAAGATATTGATGGTGTTGGTCCTAAAACTGCACAACTTCTTCAATCTAAAGGTATCATGTCACCTAAACATTTAGCACTATTCACGCCAGAAGAACTTGTAGATATTACCGATATTACTCCTGATAGAGCTGAGAAGATTTTAAGATCAGCTAGAGAACTTGTTCTTGGTAGTGATCGAGCTGTTAAGGCTAGTGAATTTGCTAAGAAGTTTATTGATTTGCCAAGAGTAAAAACTCACGTTGAAGCTATTGATAAGTTACTTCAAGGTGGTCTTGAAGCTAGAGCAATTTATGAATTTGCAGGCGAATTTGGTAGTGGAAAGACACAGCTATGTCTAAAAGATTTAATCTAGAACCAGATAAAGTACTTAATAACATATATGTCGTTAAGGTAGTTAATGCTTCTGATCTTGAAGATCGTGTAAAATTTGACGTTGTTAAACTTATTGAGAAAAACAACGTTAAGCTTGTAGTCATTGACTCCATAATTGCCTTATATAGAGCTGAATTTAAAGGTCGTGAAAGACTTGCTGAACGTCAGCAAAGACTTAACTATATTCTTGATTGGTTAATGAGAATAGCGAAAGTATATACTGTACATGTTGTACTTACAAATCAAGTACTTGACGTACCTTTAGGATATATTGAGGTGAAGAGACCTGCTGGTGGTAATGTTCTTGCACATGCAGTAACTCATAGATTATTTCTTAGGAAATCTAGAGAAGATGTTAGAGTCATGGAGGTCTTTGATAGTCCAAGATTACCGTACAAGGCAAGTGCAAGTTTTAGAATAACTGAAAAAGGTGTAGAAGATATTTAAAGAAATTAAAATAATAGTATGTAGTGGTAATTGTTAAGAAAATTGAAGCTGCAAAATACTTCACTGAAAATCTTGTTAAAGAATTGGGAAATAGAATTCATGTTGTAATACTTTTCGGAAGTACTATTAAAGGATATGCAAACACGTATAGTGATATTGATTTACTAATCGTGGTAGATAAAATTGATGATAAGATTTATAATGCTATTTCAAAAATTGCTTACAATACTTATCAATTATTTAACGAATCTATTGAAACGTTAACATATAGTATTGAAGAGTTTTTACAAAAATATTTTGATGATACAAACATTTTCATGATGGAAATTAAAAATCATGGTAAAATATTGTATATAAATAATGCGATTCTTTTAGAGCGTGCTAAAAAGCTTATTCAATTATCACGTGAATATTATGAATACGCTAAGCATGCTCATAATTATGGATTTTATAGAATAGTTATTGATCTTTGTCAAAACGCTCTTGAACTTTTACTTAAAGCTTTAATAATTGTTAAAGGTAGAGAATTACCCAAGACTCACTCAGGATATATTTATGTTTTTTCTGAACTTTATGTAAAGTCAGGAAAAGTTAGTCAGGATTGGATTGGTAAGTTGTATAAAGCTTTAGAACTTAGGAATAAGGCTAGGTATGAACCTGATATTCAATTCTCTATAAGTGATTCTGAATGGATTTTAAAACTTTATGAAGAATTTTTAAAAGAAGTTGAGAGTTTATTAAAGACTTAGTTTTCAATTATGCTTCTCCTCTTAAGTATTTGAATCTATCTTTCTCATACTCTTCTACAGGTATTGCTTTAAGGGTTGCTAAGATTTTTGGCAATGTTGTGTACTCTAGCTCATGTTCTGGTAATCTATGTGGTTGTATTGGTCCCATTCTTCTAATATAGTCAGTTATGTATGCTGCTGTCTGTCTAGTATAGTCAAATGCTGGGTCGTCAAAGAGATCTACAGGTCCATCTAGGTAGCCGTCATGTACTTGAAAACCAAGTGCTGCAATTTTTGGTGGTCCATCAAATCTTGTCATTCTTGGACCTACAGCTATCTTTTTATCGTAATTTATCTCAACCATCTTTGCTGGCATTAATGGTCCTGCATGACTACCTCTCATCCATCCATGAACTAGATGTGGGTGAGCGAATGCTTCAAGTACTTCACCAACGGCTGGTAATCCATGTTGTGTACGTACAATAGCTACTGGATCATCTTTACCAACATATTTACCTGCAATTAAGCTTAGTCTCTCTACACTTATAGCTGCTGCTTGCATTAAATCTCTCTTTCTATATACTCTCCTAATTATGTATCTTCCTGGTGTACCTATTAGGCCAAGTATTGAGTACATGTCTTCAGGTGCATTGAGTATGAATACTCTACCTTCATATACGTCAATAATTTCAAATTTGAAACCATCATGCATTGCTGGATCAATAACTAGTCCTGCTGTTGTGAATGGATCTGCAAACATTTTAAACATGGGTAAGTTAAGTGCTCCAGGCTCTGTCTTATCTGCACCAAATATGATTATTGGCTCACTAGGTCTCTCCTCAAACTCTATCTCAGCTACTTGAGGACCCATACCTCTAATATTACCGCTGAAAGTTTCTTTAAGAAGATCTTGACCTGCACCGTAGAGTTTCAACTTCTTAGCAATATTTTCAGTAGCTTCTTTAAATACATCCCATGCAAGTTTGTGAATATCTGGATGGTTTTCACCTTTAGTATGTGACATTACTAGAGATAAATCATCACCTACATTAAATACAAAGTAATCAATAATTAAGCCAGCCTTAACAGCTTCACTTAATCTTTCAGAAGCAAATTCAAGAATTTTTGGATGACTCCATGCATGGCCTGGCCAACCACCAATGTCTGCCTTTATTATTGAGATTGTAATACGCATATTCTTTAAAGAAGGTTTGGGGTTTAATAATTTTTCAAGAAGTAGTGTTAAAATTAGTACACATTCAATATGTAGTGTATAGTTAAATTTTAGACTTAGGTTTAGTAGAGTGATGAGTCGAGTAGTTAAAATTAAGCTTATAGGTTTTAGGCAGAGTATTGAAGGTATTGCTTTAATGATTGAGCATACCTTCAGTTTAATTATTGATAGTGAAGTTCTTAAAGCTCTAGGTGCTAGACACATATGTGATGACTGTATAGATCTTGAAGTTCTTGGTGAGAAGTTGAAATGTGGTGTAGCTGTTCTTGATGGTGTTGAGATTAATAATGACTACATTAAGTATGCTCAAGTACTTGTAACGAAAATTCCAGAAAAGATTAGAATCTTCTTGAGAGAGAAGAATGCTGATGACTGGCTAATTATGGGTTCAGAATTGATTAAGTATTTAGCGTTATGATGTTTTGGCAAACTCATGGTGGTGTAGATTGGAGAGAAAGTGAGAAATTTCTTGACTTTAGTTCAAACATGAATCCACTAGGACCACCTGAAGAACTTGTTCAACTAATCGTTGAAGCATGCTTAAGGAAGGTATATAAATACTATCCTAATCCTAGCTATGAAGAATTGAAAAGTGTAATTAGTGATTTTGAGAGAGTTGAGTTGCCAGAATACGTCTATGTTTTTAATGGTGCTTCAGAAGCATTACAGACAGTATTTACATATCTTAAACCAGAAACTACAATACTAGTTAAGCCTTCATATGTTGATTATTGGAGATTAGCATACACTTTCAGTAAGAATGTTATTGAGTTATCCTTAATGATTGAGAGTGAGGAATTTAAACTTCCTTTTGAGAAATTGATAAACATCATTAAAAGCTTCAACAAACCATTAGTAATACTTTGTAATCCAAATAATCCTACAGGAACATTGATTAAGAGAGAGACTCTTCAAGAGGTAGTTATGGAGATTTCTAGAAGGAGTGGATTCTTAATCATTGATGAATCGTTTATGAACTTTATTGAAGATTCTCAATCACTCATTAAGTACATTACTGATAACTTAATAATTATCAAGTCATATACGAAATTCTTCTCTATTCCTGGTTTAAGATTTGGAATCTGCATTTCTACTCTTAATCTTCAAGACCACTTAACTCCCTGGAGAGTAAACTCTATCATCGATTATGCACTTAGTAAGTACTTACGTGTAGGTAATGTTGAGGAGTTTAAGTTTAGAACTATCAATTTTGTTAAGAGTGAAGTATCGTGGATGTTGTTTGAGTTTAGAAAGTTAGGTCTTAAATGTTTCAACTCATACACCAACTTCTTCATAGTAAAGTACTTTGAGAGAGATCTCTATAATGAATTATTGAAGAGAAGAATAAAGATTAGAGATGCCTCAAACATTCCTGGACTTGGTGAAGGTTATTATAGAGTATCTATACGTAATCATGAAGATAACGTTAAGCTAGTTCATACTCTTAAAGACATTCTTGAAAGATTAGGTGAGTAGGGAGAAAAGATGAAATTTTTTAGCTGTTATGCAATTCCGTACTTCTTCTTCCACTCCTCTAAAGCTTTAAGAACATGTTCACTTGTATCTTTAACAGTATACCATCCAGTCTTCTTCTTAGCTTCTTCAGGTGCTTCACCTGCTCTCCACATACAATCAGACTGTACAGGGCAAGCCTTTAAGCACTCATTTTCATGTCCTGGCTTACCACCTTCACATAACTCGAAGATGAGAACTGCCTTACCCTCCTCATTAAGTTCTAACGCGTTGTTGGGGCATGAGCTTATACAGGCACCACAACCTATACATGCCTCTTGATTGATAACTATTCTTTCAAGAGCTACTAATTCTTCATAGGTCTTGCCAGACATAGTGTTCATATACTTTTCTATTCACTGTTTTTAATGAGTTACTCTCGAAACTCTCAACATAGCTCACGTATATGAGGTACCAAGTATCTTAGTGAAGTAATTCTATCAATTAGTAGAACTTTCTAGATGAGGTGATTGAAAGTAAAGCACGTCCTAGTTGTAAGTTAGTGAGTCTTCACTTTTCTCACCATTTACTAGACTTGCTTTGATGAGAGTATCTCTATTACTAGTTGAGTGTAATTACAATGCAGGTATTGTACGATATAGTGGAGTTTACAGAACATACCTATTGACAAGACTTAAAATCACTACATTTAGAGAAGTATTTGAAAAATATGTAAAACCATATCTAGTTAAAACACGTAAAAGATAATTTAGATATGTGACTAGTGAAGTGCTTTTCAAAACCTTTACAAGCAGAGAAGAAAATACCTAAAAATAGACTTTTAAATAATGTAAAGATTAAAGAATCAACCCCAACCCCCGCCTAAAGCCCGCCTCGCACGCGGGTGATCCCGGGTTCAAATCCCGGCCGGTCCACCAACCTTCCTTTCATGAAAAGAGTAATGATGCGTAATTTCCTAAATAGCTTTATAAAGTATGCAGCAAGTAATGGTTAGGCTCAAAATCATCATTCACATCTATGCCTTAATCGCTATGTTTAGTGTTTTGTTTCTAACTACGTGACGTGAATATAGTTACAATACTCTTACTAAAAGTAATGTTGATGTAGTAATCTTTAACAATACTTGTAGTTTTGCTTAAGATAGATGAAACTACTATGTAATGGATTGAGGATTGTAGATCTTTTTCTGAACATGCAAAAA
>NJDF01000021.1 GCA_002254895.1 Thermoprotei archaeon ex4572_64 | reverse complement strand
CATCCTAGAAAGACTGGAGAAAGACGTAGAAAGTTAGTGAGAGGTAATGTAATTACTGATCATATTGTTCAAATAAATGCTGTACTAGTATACCCAAAGGATTGGAGTGAGGGACCCGTAATACCTTTAGGTATCAAGGAGAAGAAAAAGCTTATGAAGAAGGAGGAGAAAATTGAAGAACAATAAGTGTAGATTCTCATGAACCTTCAATATGCACTTATTGATTTTGATGGCGTACTGACATACACTAAATCTGCATGGGCATATGTACACAAATTGCTGAATCTTGAAGATTTAGCTAAAATGCATAAAGAAGCCTATTCTAGAGGACTAATTGACTACAAGGATTGGGCTTTCATCGATGTTATGCTTTGGCATAGATTGTCCAAGAAAATTCTAAATCTTAAACCATACTTAAGACCTGGAGCTCTTGAATTATTAAAATTTCTTAGAGATAAGAAGTTAGACATAATAATAATTACTGGCGGCTTGGACTATAATAGAGAACTCGTTGATAAGTACGTAAACTACTACATATCTAACAACTTAGTATATAACTTCAACGAGATCTTTAGTGTTGAAGTTAACGTATCATCTAAAGAGCACATCATAGAGGAGGTGCTGAGTCTAGACTGGAGCAAGATTTTAGCTATTGGTGATGGTGAAATGGATATTCCAGTACTTAGGAAAGCAAAATTAAGTATTGCTTATAACCCTACATGTATTGAAGTATCTAATGCTGCAAGTATTGTAATTTATTCAAAAACACTATACCCAGTAATTAAGGTTTTAAATAAGCTATTATGGTGAGGATTTACTGGGTTATTGATAAACTACTTGCAGGTTCACCAATACCTGAAAGTCTAAATGACATTAAGTACTGGATTAAGCATGGAATTACATTGGTAATATCACTTGTTGAAGATTGGGAGTTCAGTATGGCAGGTATTGATTATAAGGAATATGTTAATGAACTCAAAAGACATGGTATAGAGTTAATTAGAGTACCTGTTAAGGATGGACATGCACCTACAGACCTTGAGCTTTTACGTTTAGTGAAAATTATTGATGAATATTTACAGGAAAAGAAGCCCGTACTAGTTCATTGTTATGGAGGTATCGGTAGAACAGTAACGGTCCTTGCAGCATACTTGATGTATAGTAAAGGCTTAGAAGTTGAGGAAGCACTTGAAGAAATCTTTAATATAAATAATGAGATATCAATAACTGATGAGCAGTATATGGCTTTAATAAGCTTTAAAGCACTTATTGAAAGATTAAGAAGAGAAACTCAAGAGTAATCTCTTACAAGTACTAGCCTATTTAATCCATGAACTTTCTCAATTCTAAGATATCCAAACCTCTCTAATCTCTTAACAGCTCTCCAGAGAGTTGTCTTGGGAATGTTTAGTATCTTCTGTAACTCACTCTGCATTAAAGATCCTCCATGATTCTTAATTATGTCTATAATCTGTTTATCAATCTCTCTTAAGTGCTCATATTCAACACCAAACTTACTCATATATGTTGCTTTTCTTCTTCTCAGTAAGATCAGAGCAATAATTATTAGACAAATAACTACTAGTATTGCTATGTAGTAGAGATAATCTAGACGTGCACCTTCCTTATACACAGCTTTAACCTTCTCTTCACCTATTACAGCTCTCTCTTTCTTTTCCTCAATTACTGTTCTATTTATAGTTATTGGTGGTATTGCTGGTTTGGGTAGTACTATGTACGTAATATTGTAACTTCCTGAGGATAGAGTAGCCTCACTACCTCTAATGGGTGGATCTATGATTATGATGTTGTCAGACTTAACTATATGAATCTTACTACTGTTATATTAACTATTAGTGAGAGTACTAGAAGTAGAGTCTCCATACTTCTCTCAACTATTTCAGTATTCTTAAAGAATTTGTCTATTTCAAGTTTCAAAGAGTTTCATGTAGGTTTCATGTAAAGTTTCACTGATATTCCTTAATAACTACCTCTACTACGTAGCTTCGCATGAGCATGAGGGTTGCAGTACTAACTATATTAATACTCATAGCAGTACTTACCGCATTAGTATCAGTAGTTAAGAGTGAGGAAGCTGTATGTAGTGTTGCAGAAGTTAAGTATGAAGTAGTAAGTACATACTGTGATAAAGTCTACACTATCGCAGAGACTTATAATGTAGATACAGCACTAATCAATGTAGAGACAGCTAAGGATTTATTAAACAGTACTAAAGCACTTATAGAGAGAGGTAAATGTGAAGGTACTGTCTTTAAGAATTTAGCACATGCTTACGTCCTATGTCATAGAGCCTATATTGAGGTTCTAAAAGTACAGCCAAACTTATGGTATAATATTTCTAAAGGTTTATGTGAAGAAATTGCTAATAGAACTAGAGAAATTATTGAGAAAGTTAGTAATGTAACGAATAAAACCATACCAATACCTCCCGTAGAGAAGATCAAGGCATGTATTGAGGAGTGTGTTGGTAAGGTACCATTTGGCGTATGTGTTAGGAACTGTTTCAGAATGAAGATTAAGGAAATGATTCAAGCTGAAAACGTATCGATTAGTGTATTTATTAACAAGACAAAGGTGAGATTAAGAAGCTATCTCAACTTGAGTATTGGTAAGATAATTTCAGAGATTGTACGTAGTAACATTACTGAAGCTAATCTTACAGGAATCGACAACGCCATATATAGAGTGGGTAGGGTTATCAAGATCTTGCAAGTTGTTAGAGAACACTTAAAATACGTTAATGCAAGTCCCATAGCCATAGCTGCATTAAACCTATCTATAAGCAACGTTAATAGAACATTACACAAATTGAAAGTAGTTAAAGAACTTGTGAGGGAAGTGAAAGAACTTAGAAGAGAAGCTAAAGAAAAGATTAAACGTGCTAGAGAAAAACTTCAAGAACTTATTGAGAAGTTAAGAAAAATTGAAGAGAGAAGTAAAGAAGATGTTGAAAAATTACTTAACAAAATTAACGAGACCTTAAACCAGACTCTGAAGGAAGTGAAAAAATATGAATCTATGATTGAAGAAAAGTTAAGCAAAATTGAGAAGAATATAACAACAATCTTACCTAAAGGTGTAGAAAAGCTTAAAGAACATTTTAAAAAGATGAGAGAGAAAATAGAAAGTGAGGTAAGTGATGTAAAATCACGCATTGAAAATATAACAGAAACTATAACAATAGTAAAGAAGAGATGGAGAATACACGTACCATCAAGACCTGAAGAAGTAGAAAAGCACATTCATGAAAAAATACGTAGACCATGTATTGGATGTATAGGAGGATGGTGAAAAACACCTAGCAAAGAAGACTATTCAAAATAAACCTTAAAATTCTAATAACCTCCCCTACTCACCACTTAATGTAGTATAAATGAGGAGTGGTAGCGGGGGGTGGATTTGAACCACCGACCTCGGGGTTATGAGCATCGCGGTGCGAGGCCGAGCCCCGCACACCCGCAGGATACCTGGCTTCCCCACCCCGCTGTTTCAATTTCTTATCACTTTCACCTTAACTACTGCTGTTCGAGTACCTATATTTAATGAATAAATTTAAACCTTTCTACATGTTTTCAAGAATATGGTATCACATTCTTCTTAACAATTCTTCAAGTCTCTTTCTCTTCTTGAAAGTAAGAACATAATGCAATAATAATCTTAATAATTCTAATTTACGTAGATACACCGTACTAATTCTCACCATATACTTACTTGAGTAGTATCTCAAGTATTCTTCAGGTATTATGTTACGTATTACTTCAAATAATTTATCTCCAGGATGTGTTGATATTCTTACACTATCATTATCAATTGCACCATCGCCATCAATTGTACCTGCAAGAAATTGAGCTTTAAACAGTAATACACGATTTAACTCATTGATTAATAGATGTACATTATTGATATACTCTAATATTTCATAATCTTTCACTGTAATGTTAAATATTGGAGAAATCTTGCCTGTTTTAAAACTTTTAAAATAGTATTCAAAGTATATACTTGATGTTTTAAAAGCTCTTAATATGCAATAAAGAGTTTCTGGAATAGATGTTGAGAATATTAAGGTATTTGAATTCTTTATTTTCGTACCTTCACTCATGTATAGTCCAACTCTATAGAATTTTGGCACTTCTTCTTGAAACTGAAATTCTATTCTAGAACCTGTAATTTTAATCTTAACACCATATTCAGAATATTTACTTAACTTTTCCACAATTTCTTCATAAAGTTTCATTCTAACTTCTTCAGACAACTTCAAAACGCCATATACTCTATCACCAAGCTTTCTTGTACGTTCTAATACGGCTTTCTCATAATACGATAGTGCAGTATTGGTTATTAGATTTGCCATATACTCATACATATTCATTACGGAGAAGTAGTTTCAGTATGAAAATTAAAGATTCTTTATACAATCTTTACTGTATACCTTACAGAAACTTTTACTGAAGTGGCCGAATAACTATATAGTGTAGAGATATGATACAATACTTACCAAGAAATCTTAATGAACTTATTAATGTTGTTTCTCTTTATCGTGAATGTTATTTCTTTATGGATGAGATTTCTAGTAATGGTTTGAAGAGTATCGATGTCAAGTTTATTTTTAATGTTTTTATTACTTTTTAAATACTTGGGGCCAAGTTAAGGTTTGGGATTGTGTTTTAAGAAGTAGAAAGTTCATGTACAGTGTTGTTAAGTTATTGGCTTTTAAAATTGATAGATACTTCACATCTATAGGGCAAGTTAAGAGGTGTAGGTATTGTTAGTACTGATATCGGTATTCAGAAGTTACGTTATTGGTATGTGTAGTGTTTTGATTAAAGTAAATCACCATTATTCAGAAGTTATGTAATGATTTAAGTATCGATAATAGTCTTGATGGAGAAGTTAGAGATAAATCTAACTGTACATGCCTAAATTATTCACTATCTATTTCTGAATGATTGTTAGAAAGATTGTTAGGAATATGAAAGAGTATGTAGAGAGGAACTGAAAGGGCTTAAGACTATACTGAAAGGATTTAAATAATAGTCTAATACACTTCTTTCTAGTGATGAGTGCTGGTATTTCTGAGTGAAGGATGAGTGACACCAGGACTGATAATGATAATGTAGATATAGAGATACCATTATTACTTAGGACTTAAATTTACTGATAAATAATTAATTACGTGCTTATAATGTACTCAAATTGTGAAGAAGAATTTAAATAAATAGTCAAGTTAATCAATACCACCTAATCCTCTCATACATTCTGTGATGTGTTGTTAGTATGTTTTCTCTTGTCTCTATGATTCCCTTCACGTACTCTGTAAATCTTGAAGTTTTCACTATCTTTGATATTTCATCCACTGTTCCAAATATTAAAGCACCTGTAGGACATGCCTCTACACAGGGAGGTAGCTTTCTTTCTCTTAAATATCTCCCAAGACACATGTCGCACTTAACTATAGTTTTTCTCGAATAATCATATACTGGATGTGCTATTGGGCATGCTATTACGCATAGTCTACATCCAATACATGCATTGTAGTTTATCTTTACGACTCCATGTTCAGTCTTATAGAGTGCTCTTGTAGGACAAATGCTCATGCAGGGAGCTTTCTCACAATGTCTACAGTTTAAAGCTACATTGTAGTTCTCAATCTTAATAACCTGCACTCTCGGTCTTGGTTTTGGTTCTTCAAACATCATACCGTATATGCTTTTAGAGGTTGAATGTCTAATAGCACAAGCAAGTTCACAAGATTTACAGCCCATACACTTGGTATAGTCAATGAAGATCATGTACTGTAAGATTGACATACGCATAGTGTGTTAAGCAAGGTTATAAGTTTTCTCAAATTTATAAATTGATATGAAGTTTTAAATTACTCATAACTGCTTAAAGACTATGAGTTACGACCCTATAATTCTAACAAGAATTGTTGAGAAGAAAGTTTGTGAACAGAGGAATAATACTCCATTTAGGAGATATTATAGGTTTAGAGGTGGTAGATGGTATGGAGGTTGTGCAGCTGCTGACTGTATTGGATGTAACTTAAGGTGCAGATTTTGCTGGTCATGGAGTAGAGGTTCTTATCAATTAAGTGGAGGTTACTTATGTAGTCCTGAAGAAGTATATAGAAGACTCTACTCTATAGCCATTGAGAGAAAGTACAAATATGTTAGAATAAGTGGTGGAGAACCCACACTATGTAAAGAGCATCTGCTTAGAGTGATTGAAAGGTTTGAAAACACTAAGATAAACTTCATACTTGAAACTAATGGTGTACTTATTGGTTATGATGATGATTATGCAAGAACATTAGCGAGATTTAAAAAATTAATTGTTAGAGTATCACTTAAAGGTACATGTCCTGAAGAATTTCATAAACTTACAGGAGCAATACCAGAAGCTTTCAACCATCAATTAAAAGCAATCGAAAAACTTGTAAGTTATGGAATGACTCCTGGAGAACAAGTATATCCAGCAGTAATGTTAAGTTTTAGTGATGAGGAGAATATAGAAAAACTTCTAGATAAGTTAAGAAATATTCATCCAGTACTTGCAGAAGCTATAGATCCAGAATACGTAATACTCTATCCACACGTAGTACAATTATTGAAGAAATTTAATCTTAAACCTAGAATAGCATATACACCAAACAATATACCAAAATTTATGATTTAACATGAAGAACTAGCTATAAATGGTATTGATTAATATTCTTGATGAGTAGATCCTTCAAAGATCAATACTTCTAGATTTTGCATAATCTAAAATTCTTAATGATAATTTCAAAATATTTCGATACTTATATTCATTAAAAATCTTTTTCAAAATATTGATTTTTAAATGTAAATACATATAGTAATAGTATTTCTAAATCATGTAATTTTTCCAAATAATTCAGTTTCATTATCATTAATTATCTCATTTTTCTTTAAATATTCATATTTACTGGTCAATTTCTACAAACATACGTTAAATTAATTGAAAACTCATTAATAAGTAGAATAATTACGGTAGGTGTAGCATCTACATTAATCATATACATACTATTCAAGTATGTAAGTATGACTAGACTTATTAAGAAGCTGTATGAGATTTAGGTGATTCAGCTATACCACGTATGAGATATGCTGGTATTATTTACAGCATAATTATTACGCTATGGTATCTATCTCTATAGATCTATAAAATTATACATTAAGTCTAAACAAGCATTTCTAGAAATTGTGAAGGTTAGAAGTCGCAACAGCTTATGATGCACTATAATAATGCTTAAAATGTTCTTCACATATCTATTCACTATGTTCAACAAGACTTACTTAATGACTACGCCTTTCTGTATAGCAACTGTCTTACCATATATTTAAGTATGACTAACTTATTGTCGGCTTTAGAGAAGTTACATTGATAGTTTTTTATTTAAGAAGTATGAGGGGTTGAAATGTATGTTATTTTTCAACTTGCCAGCTTATTGAACTTGAAATCTACTTAACATCTTAGCATTTACGGTTTTTAAATTTGAAAGAAATGCTTTGCTGAAAGGTCAGACCTCACGCGCTTCTTCATTATGTTCTGTTTTCCTTTATTCATCATTTTCTTTTTTCAAGTACTTCAATTCTTGCTTGTAATTTATTAATTATTATTTTTAAATTTTCAAGTTCAGTAATGGTATTGTCAAGTATTTTTTCAATTTCATAAATCTTACCAATTTCTTTATTTAAATTTTCTAAATTATTTTCAAGATTTGTAATTTTTTCTAAAAGTCTTTCTGTTCCACCCTTGATTAATAATTCATAAATTTTATCTATAAGTTCATCATAAGTATTTACGTTTAGTATTTTCTTTAATTCCTGCATTCTCTGCCATGTACTTTTTCTTAACGTGATACTTACATATCCTTCTCTAGGCATTACTAATTTTTCAAGAAATAATTTGTTAAATTAATTCTCTCTTTCTAGTTAGGTCTAGTATTACCTTGTGCATAAGTTCTATCAGGTACTTAACATCATCTATACTACACATTTCTGTAATGTTATGTGTATATTTTTATTTTGTAGCTACTCTTAAAGGTAAAGTCTTAACTTCATTTCTTGAAGTTCTAAAGCATCCGTTGTTCCTCCTGCAGAACATAACTGTATAGGTATTTTTCATTATTTGCAATTTCTTTAACATATTTTGCAAGTTTCGGTGATACTATACATTCATTATCTATTAAGTCTATCTTATCTTTCCATCCCGCTCAATATTAGTTACTAATAATCCCACTTCATCCATATGTGGAGTTATTAGTATCTCCTCATTACCTTCACTAACTTTAAGTATCAAGTTTCCTAAATTATCAATAGCTTTACAAGAAATTACTTTACCTCTATTCATAATTATGAAATTTTTATAAAAAGTTACTGGATTAAGAATATCTACACCTAATTCTTTAACTTCATCAATACTATTAGCACCAACATCAATATAAAGTTCAATACCAAGAAGTAACATTAACTTTACGATTAAGTTGAAGATGTAATGGTATAATACCTATAATGCCATGAATATCACCTTTATCAGCATGTATAATTACTTGTTGATTAGGAAGTACTCTATCATCAATATTAGTTACTAATAATTCCACTTCATCCATATGTGGAGTTA